>NZ_JBQLID010000018.1:0-40384 GCF_056034405.1 Marinococcus sp. LNHM4E3-1
GAAGCTTTTTTACATACTGATATTTACAAACACTGCAAACTAATAAAAGCATCCTTCCGGGTGTTCCGGAAGGATGCTTAATAATTATGATTCAAATACGCGTTCGAGTGAAGCTTTGTCCTGGTTGAGCCAGTTGCGGAATACCTGCTTGGCGCCTTCAAGATCATGAAGCTTCGCCTGGCCGCACTGCAGTTCAGTTGCTGCAGGCACTTCGGTAACTTCTACTCCGTCTTTCATCGTCGTCTCAAGAATATCGATGATCTCACTTACCGCCGGCTCCCCATTCATAATCAGATAAAAGCCTGTCTGACATCCCATTGGCGACAGATCAATAACTTCAAAATGGTCGTAGTCTTCAGCATATTCGCGAATATTTAAAGCAAGCAAATGCTCCATCGTATGAATCGTCGGTGGCTCAAGGTTATCTTCGTTCGGCTGGCAGAAACGAATATCAAATTTAGTGACGATACCGTCGCTTCCAACCTTCTGCACGCCTGCCTGACGGACGTACGGAGCAACTACCTTCGTATGATCGAGTTCAAAGCTTTCTACTTTTGCCATATTGTTACGTTCACTCCTTTATTATTTTCTTCTTTCCATTGTATCTTTTCCCGTCCGTGATTCCAAATTAAACAATTGCGGACAAAAAACCCCGAGCAGATGTCGGGGTTTAAAAGTATACTATTCGACTGATTCACCGGTGATTTCTTCAATTTCGCCTTCAAGCGTCGTCAGAATTTCTTCTGCGTCACCGCCGACTTCCTCTACATAGTAATCACGCATCGGCATAGTCACTTCCCGGAATTCAGCACGCTGGTCTTCACTCAGTTCCACCTGTTCAATATCGGATTCACTGGTCATGGTCTCACGGGCCTGCTCGTTCTGCTCAACCTGTTCGTCATACACCCAGTCCTGCATTTCCGTTATTGTTTCGTCAAATGTTTCTTTCAGATCATCCGGAAGCTCATTATAGAACTGCGGGTTCACTGTCGTCATTGCTACATAAGAGTTTTGATTGGAAATCATCAAGTGACTCTGTACTTCGTCGTAGGATGAAGCTTCGATGAAGAACAATGGATTCTCCTGTCCGTCCACTGTACCGTTATCAAGGGAAGTATAAAGCTCCCCGGCACTCAGAACCTGCGGATCCGCACCGTATTCACGGTATGTCTGCTGAAGCAGCGGGGAGTTCTGGGTTCTCATTTGGAAGCCGTTGAAATCATCCGGGGACTCAATGGCCTTGTTCCCGGTCCACTGCATCGCTCCTTCACTCCAGAAGGAAAGCGGCATAATGTCCTCTTCTTCATATCTGGCAGCTAACGTATCATTTAGTGCTTCACTTTCATTCAACACCTGCTGCACGTCTTCCTGATCATTTGGAAGCAAAAACTGAAGCGAGAAAACCTGGCCTTCCTCTACCATCGTTCCAGTAAATCCAGGGGAGACCACAGCCATTTCAACCGCTCCCTGCTGGAGCTGCTCCACCTGGTCAACTTCACTGCCGAGGCCGCCGAACTCCACCGGCTCGATTGTCACCTGGCCGTCTGTCTTTTCATCCATACGGCTCGCGAATTCCTGCGCATACTCATACTGCACCTGGCCTTCGTTTTCCTCTGTCACAAAGGTCCATTCATATGTTTCTTCACCGTCGCCGCCACCGCCGCTTTCCTCACCGCCACCGCCGCCACCGCAGGCTGCGAGTACTGCTGCGGTAGAGAGCGTTGTCCCCATCAACAAACCAAGCTTTTTCTTTTTCATGTATAAATTCCCCCTTTTGAGTAGTAACACGAATGATACAGCTGTCGGAGAGACGGCCATCCGCAACCACCTTCCTCATCCAGCCCCCCGTTAATTATCAGGAAGTAAAAACGTTGAAATAGGCTCAAACGAAATCAATAGAACTGCTATAATCAGCATCATTACAATAAATGGAGGTGTCCCGCGGATCGTATCGAGATACGACCGGTTAAATACCGCGCTCGCCGTGAATATATCCACGCCAAATGGCGGAGTTGCAGAGCCAAGCGCTGCCTGGAAGGTAATAACCACCCCTAGATGGACCGGATCCACCCCTGCCTGGATCGCTGCTGGATAGAAAATCGGAGTCAATATCAGAATAACTACAATTGGATCCACAAACATACAGCCGATAAAGAAGAAAATGGATACAATAATCAAAACATAAATTGGCCCCGGGTCTCCTCCAAGAAAAGTATCTGTAATCATTTGAGGGATACGGGCAAACTGAATGACCCATGCAAATACCTGACCGCCGGCTACGAGCATAAAAACAGCTGACGTTACGAGTCCTGAAGATAAAGCAATACTGAACATCTGCTTCAGCTTTACTGTACGGTAAACAATAACTTCCAATACAAAGGCATACACGACAGCCATTGCTGCTGCTTCTGTCGGTGTGAAAAGCCCGGAGTAAATCCCCCCAATAATAATGACTGGAAATAATAAAGGGAAGATTGCATCAAAGGTCATTTTCCCGCGCTCTTTCCACGGAATTTTAGCTGCGAGCGGAATGCTGTAAATTTTTGCGTGTATGTAAGCATAAAGAGTAAAAAAGACAAATACGAGAAGGCCCGGGCCAATACCCGCAATGAACATATCTCCCAGGGAAGTACCGGAGATTAAGGAATACATAATCATCCCTATACTCGGTGGTATGAGGAGCGCGACATCGCTTGCATTAATAATAAAAGCAATAGCTGTGGAGTCTTTGTACCCTACTTTTAAAAGCCTCTGTCTCATCGGCCCGCCGATCGCTACCACCGTAGCCTGCGTAGATCCGGAAATCGAACCGAAGATAGTACAGGCAGCAGCTGTTGTAATTGCATAACCGCCCCGCAGGTGGCCGACGAAAGCGCCAATAAAATCAAGCAGCCTCTTTGATGTGTGGCCCTGGGACATAATGTCCGCTGCAAAGATAAACATGGGAACCGCTAAAAGCACGTAGCTTGATATCCCTTCAAGCATCTGCTGCAGCATGATGAACGGATCAACGGCATCAAAGAAAAACAGCACTATCACCAGCGGAGCCAAAATTAATGGAACCATCATAGGGAAACCGAGTGCTAAAAAGATGACCATTATCGCAAGTAATGTAAAAAGCATAATTGGTTCCTCTCATTCTCCGAATATTTTATAGTTGGTTGGATTCTTTCGCTTCTTTTTCTGTATCGTAGTCTTTTCGTTCCGCTGCGATATATACATCTTTATTTTTCACATTTACCCAGAAGTTCCGTAAAAACTGAATACCTCCGAGCAAAAAGCCAATGGGTGCCCAAACAACCATCCACACATAGGAAATCCGGAGATAGTTGGTGACCCTGTTCTGCGAGGAGAGCACGTAATCATAGGAATAATATGCCAGGGTAAACAGAACAAAAGCTGTAACGAGCGGAATAATGAGCGCCAGTGTTTTTCGGAACTTATACGGTACATTATCAAACAATGCCGTCATGCTGATATGCCTGCCCTGCCTGGCCACATAGCCGAGACCGAGAAACGTGGCCATGTAAATCGCAATCTGGCTGATTTCTTCTGCGAATGCCCACCCGCCGAGACCGAGGTTCCTGCTGATGGTGTTACCTGCCACCATTACCGTTATTGTAATGATCGCAAGCGACAGGACTGTCTCTTCAGTGCGTTTGAGACCTAAGTCAAGCCATTTCAATATTTTCAATTTTCAAACACCCATTTCTGCATCTTTTTCAATTTTTAAAAAATATTTGCCGCAATTTGAGCTGGATGAAGACCTGACATTCTGTTGGAATATGTAGGTATGGAATTTTTTTATAATAAGTTAGTGTAAGTATACTTAACATATACAATTGTTGCAAATGGTTTAGGTATATTTTATCTCTTTCATCCTTTATATACTAGCACCTAATCCCCAGTAATTCGTGCTGACGCCTGCTTTAGACCCGAGATCCTCCGTAGCAGCGATTTTTCTGGGTTGAATTTACTTTTTAGTTTATTTATCTTTTCCTGCTTTCTTCGAGCAATGGCACGACGAACCTGATACCATGTGATAAAATATGGTTGCCTGTACTTATATTTATCATAATGTGGGCTGTTCCTTATCCTTACTAACTGCCAAAATTCAGAAAGGACGTTCGTGAATGGAATTACTGCAGAACTTCCCACTCTTAGTGGCATTATCTTCTATTTTATTAGCACAGGCGATTAAAATACCTCTCGGTTTCATTGCCGCCAAAACCTGGGACGCTTCCCTCATCACAAGCACCGGCGGCATGCCAAGCTCCCACTCCGCAGCGGTCACTTCTCTTTCTACAGCTATCGGTATTGAGCGGGGCTTTGATTCAAGTCTTTTTGCCATCTGCATCGTTTTCGGCGTTATTGTAATGTTTGATGCTACCGGCGTCCGGAGGCACGCGGGCTATCATGCCACCGTTTTGAATCAGCTGGTTAATGACTTCAACCGCCTCGTGACCGAAGCCCGGTCCTGGCAGCAGAAACGCGAGCCCGAAAAACGCCAGGAGCTGAAGGAACTTCTTGGCCATCAGCCGATTGAAGTTATTTTCGGTGCTATTTTCGGTGTGGGTATAACGTTTGCGGCTCATGCTATTTTCATTGTGTGATCAATTCTTAGTTTGTATAGCTTCTCATGCGAAAGAAGCCCCCGGCATAGTTTGCCGGGGGCTTCTTATTTTCCTGTATTCCTTTTAGAACGGGCTCTGTCCTTTGCGGAGCAGGAAGCCAAAGCCGCCGAGAACCCATAGTGCACGGTTTTCGATCACTTTTTTCATAAAGTAAGCAGGACGGCCGTAAAGCTTTTTCGAACCTACGACGCCAATCGCCTCTTTTCCACCGAGAGAAGCCACTGTACCTTTGATATCAGCTACAAATGCTTCTGTCGGACGTCCTTCCATCAATGCTTTGATATTGTCGGCAGCTGTTTCGCCCTGCTGGAGAGCGATTTGAGCTGTCGGCGGGAACGGACGGTCGATTTCTGTATTGATGATCAGAGAACAGTCACCGATAATGAATTCGCGTTCATGACCGGGAGCACGCAGATCGTCATCAACTTTCACACGGGCACGGTTGTTTTCAAAACCGGACTCCTCGATAAGCGGATTGCCGCGGACACCAGTTGCCCAGATTACTGTCGATGTTTTCACGGATTCACCAGTATTCAACTCTACACTGTTTTCCGTTACTGCTTTGATCGGTGAATCCAGTTTGAATTCCACTCCGCGGTTTTCGAGTAGATTCATGGCATATTCCACAAGCTCCGGATCGAAGCCTGGAAGTGCTGTTGGCATCGCTTCGATAACGTACATTTTCACTTTATTGCGCGGTACATCGTACTCTTTACAAAGCTTAGGTACACGCTCACTCAGCTCGCCCATGAATTCCATACCGGTAAAACCAGCGCCTGCTACAACAAACGTCAGGTCTTCTTCTTTTGCTTCGTCGCTGTGATAACGGGCAAACATATACTCAATGCGGTCTTTCATCTGGCGGGCGCCGTCCACCGTCCAGCGGTGATAGGAGTTTTCATAAACGCCTTCGATGCCGAATGTTTCAGAAATAGCCCCAACGCCTACGATAATGTAGTCGTACTGCAGTTCGCCGCCGGAAGCAAGCGTTACTTTCTTTTCTTCTGTAACAACTTTTGTAGCTTCGTCCTGTACAAAGTTAATTTTATTTAAATCAAGAATTTTACTGACTTTAATACGGGTGCGGTCATGGTGAAGCGTTCCTGCAGCCGGCTCGTGCAGCCAGGTTGTCTGATAGTGATAATCGTGCCTGCTGACCAGCGTAATGTTTGCATTGTCTGTTCCTACTTCTTTTGCAAGCTTTGAAGCGGAAACGAGACCAGCATAGCCAGCGCCTAAAATAACAATATTTGTTTTTCCTGCCATGTCAATCACTTCCATCTTTTAGATTTTTGTTAAAAGCAGCCCATGTATGTGATTTATTTCACGTACATAACTATATCAAACCGACTTTTCTTTAATAAAAAAGAAAAGTTCGCTTCGTTTTCTGCTTTTAACGCGTTGCTTTTTGTAAAAAAATAGACACAAACCCCGTATTTAATATTATGGGTTTTGCTATAATATTTCAACCTTTTTCCCGATTTTCACCTTTTTTCATCCCTTCTTCCTAAACGCAGCAGGGAAATACCCTTGGCACTGATTTTGCTTATGTTACAATGTAACTCTTGAAACAATTTCTCAATTGGTTTCTATTTTTCTCAATCAGTATTATAATGGATTGAAATTTGAAAAGATTCTTGGAGGTGTACCTTAGTGGTATTAGAGTCAGATATATATGATGTGACCATTATTGGCGGCGGCCCTACCGGTTTGTTTACCGCATTTTACGGAGGAATGCGCCAGGCTAAAGTTAAAATTATTGAAAGTATGCCACAACTCGGGGGACAGCTTGCTGCCCTCTACCCCGAAAAGTTTATATATGATGTGGCAGGGTTTCCGAAAGTCCGTGCCCAGGAGCTTGTGGATAATTTAATTGAACAGATGAACCCGTTCAATCCGGAAGTAGTGCTTGAACAAAGCGTAGAAAATGTTATCCGCAACGAAGATGATCTTATCGAGCTCCACACGGATAAAGGAGTCCATTACACCCGCACTATTATTATCACCGCCGGTGTAGGCGCCTTTCAGCCAAGGAAGCTTCAAATCGACGGAATGGAACCATACGAAGATTCGAATCTTCATTATTTTGTTAACGATCTTCAGGCGTTTGCCGGTGAAAAAGTAACAATTCTAGGCGGCGGCGACTCGGCTGTTGACTGGGCAAACATGCTTGATCCGATTGCAGATGTCACTCTTGCCCACCGCCGGGATAAATTCCGTGCCCACGAGCACAGTGTCGAACAGCTTAACCAGTCGAATGTGGATATTCTCACACCGTTTCAGGTTAAAGATGTTATCGGAGATGGCGAACGTATTCAGCAGGTCGTTTTCGAAGAAGTGAAAGGCTCCGATGAGCAGATCGTCGACGTTGATTCCCTGATCGTCAACTACGGCTTCGTTTCTTCACTGGGCCCTATTAAAGAATGGGGACTTGATATTCATAAAAATTCCATCATTGTAAACACGAAAATGGAAACGAATATTCCGGGCGTATACGCAGCAGGAGACGTTACTTCCTACGACGGCAAAGTAAAATTAATTGCTACCGGCTTCGGAGAAGCTCCTACAGCCGTCAACAATGCGATGAATTATATTAATCCAAAGGCAAAAGTCCAGCCAGGACACAGCTCCCATATGTTTTAATAAAAAAACGATCCCGAATACGGATCGTTTTTTTGCTATTCAAAGCTGATCTCTTCGCCGGTTTCTTCCTCCACCGTGTCGGCAAAGCTGCTCTCCTCCTCTTCCATCCGCTCAAGCACCGGGTTGATGTTTTCTCCAATCGACTGCTGCAAATCCTCGGTGCTCATTAACTCTTCAGCAATAAACACATATTGGTTTGCATAAGAAACGTGCGCGTCATACACTGCCTGCATGTCTTCGCCCTCCGGCACGCTGATTGCTTCGACGTTATCATAGGCTGTTACAAAAATATCTTCCTGCATGCTTTGCAATTCTTCGGCTGCCCCTTCTTCTTCATTTTCTACAGCGTTCACGGCTTCTGTAAGCTGCGTGTCCAGCTCGTGAATTTCTGTGGCACTTTCGTCCACTTTGTCTATGTACTGCTGTTCTTCGTCTGATAAGCTGCTTCCACAGCCTGTCAGCATAAGTATTCCAAGCGTTCCTGTAAAGATTGTTCGTTTTTTCATAACTGACTCCCCTATTTTCACATTTTACAAATTATGCCTGTATGTGACCAGTAAAACACAAAAAAAGCAGCTGTGCACTGACAGCCGCTTTTTCTAAAGCTATTTTTCTAGCATTTCTCCGGTGTACCTTCTTTGGTTGCGGTCTTGAACGATGCGCCGCAGCCGCAGGAAGCGATGGCGTTCGGATTGTCGATCGTGAAGCCGCCGCCCATCATGTTTTCCTTGAAATCGATGTTTACGCCGTCCAGGACAGGAGCACTCTCACTGTCTACAACGATTGGAACACCTTTGATTTCAAGCACCTGGTCAGTTTCTTCTACTATAGAATCAAAACCCATGCCGTAGGATAGGCCGGTGCATCCGCCGCCTTTTACACCTACACGCATATATAGTGAACTGTCGCCTTCTTCTTCAATCATGTCGAGCACACGCTGTGCTGCTGCATCCGATAATACTAACATTAGTGTTTCCTCCTTTGTGTATCTGAGGCTCATTTATATTATAGACCCTTATCCTCCGTTCTTCAAATATTCCTCTTTTGTTTTTTCTGGCGGACGTTTTTATGGGCAAATACTTTCATTTTGCTTATACTTGTGAGAAAGTTCTAAAAAATTTAAAGTATGGAGGAGTTTTTTTGAAAATAATGACTTTTCTGATCCTCGCCCTTGCCGTCGGATGGATCATTATTGCAGAAAATACTAACCAGACCATTTCTTTTTCAATTTTCCAAAGTGCCTCCACCACGAGCAGCGAGGCCAGTTTAATCGAAGAACAGGAGGAAATGGAAAAGGAGTGGCAGCAGGAATATATCGACGGAAACCATACGTTTAACAATCCAATGATTATCCAGGACCCTTACGGAGAGGCTCCACTTACTGCTTTGACGAAATTCCGTACAGAAAGTCCCAGCCGTATCACCGTAACGGTTGCCAGCCGTGGCGGGGCCCAGGACATTACACATACATACCCTGCCTTTAACCAGGAGCATGACGTGCCTGTTCTCGGACTTTACCCTGGTACGGACAACGAAGTTACTATAGAAGCCGAAGACCGTCAGGGAAACATTCAGGAGCAGACCGTTTCCATAGAAACTAATGATACTCCTGCTTTCGCTCATGACAGAGAGGTAATAGAAAGCTCTCCAGCGGAGATGGAACCCGGTCTTACTTTTTTAACTCCTGGTAAATCCAAAGCTTATGGAGTGGATGAGCTGGGAGATATCCGCTGGTATTCTTCCCGGACCGGGGGTTTTGTGTTTAAACGGCTCTCCAATGGAAATATGCTGTTCGGGGCCTCGCAGTCTGAGGATAACCGCAATGAGTATCTTTTTGAAACGGATATGCTTGGAAAGATTCAGCATCAGTACAAAATTAATCTGCCCAGCTACGAGGACACTAACGTCATTCACCACGACGCCATCGAATTGCCAAATAACAACCTTTTAGTTACCGTGCACGACAACAGCAATTCTTACGAAGAAGATACTATGGTGGAAATCGACCGATCTACCGGCGAAACGATGGAAACGCTTGATTTGAAAGACATTTTTCCTTCTGAAGCGTACGAAGAATATTCCGGCCCGAACGAAAGCGATGGTGACTGGATGCATCAAAACGCTATCTGGTACGATAAAGATAACAAAAGCATTCTCGTATCCGGACGTCATCAGGACGCCGTCATGAGCCTGACTTACCCGGATATGGAAATTAACTGGATTCTTGCTGCCCCGGAGGGCTGGGATGCAGATATGTCCGAAAAAGTACTCGAGCCAGAAAACGGCAATATTAAATATCCCGGCGCCCAGCACGCTCCGATGATTCTTCCGGACCAGGATGACAATCCGGACACTAAGGATGTCCTCCTGTTTGATAACAACAGGGTAGTCACCCGCGGCGATGAATCCATCAGTCAGGATTTCAGCCAGGGCATTCAGTACCGTATCAATGAAGCGGAAGGCACCGTGGAGACCGTTTGGAGCTACGGTGAGGAACGCGGAAAAGATTTTTTCTCCAATGTGGTCGGCGATGCTGATTATTTGTACGAAACCGAAAACCGCCTGCTCACCTCCGGCTATCAGAAGGTGGAGGAAGGCTATCAGGCCACTGTGGTTGAAACTGCCGGCACCACAGATGAAGTAGTCTACGAACTCGAGCTTTCCGGCATCGAGGAAGGAGACGGCCGGGTTGTTTACCGTGCCGAGAGGCTGCCTCTCTATCCGGAGACATGGAATTACTCTTTGGCCTCCCCTGCGGACACTTCTTCCGAATGAAGAACTGCTTTGGGCGTTGTTACTTTCCTTCCGGAATACCACGATGTATAATAAGAAACTGAGCCCCGGAAATTCTTGTTAGCTTGATGTCTTTCCCTGGCAGCATACCTTTTATATACCTATACAGCAGATAAGGTTTTGCACGGCGGTACGGAAGCTGCCTGCAGAACCGCTGAACTTTACAGTATTTCTTGTACATCGGAAAGGAAGGATTAATATGGCGATCACCTTGAATCGCGACGCCGACATGCAGCGCATTGCCGACAAAGTCCGAGAAGGAGAACGGTTATCCATTGAAGACGGCCTCTATCTCTATGAAACAGCAGATCTGTTAACCGTGGCCCAGTTGGCAAATGAGGTGAACGAAAGAAAAAACGGGGATAACGTTTATTTTATCGAAAATATGTACATCAACCCGACCAACGTATGCGAAGCGAGCTGCTCGTTTTGCGGATTCAAGCGCAAACCCGGCGAAGAAAACGCGTATACAATGCATGAAGAAGAACTGCTTGAATACGTGGAAAAACGCTGGAATGACAACATCCGGGAATTTCACATCGTTGGCGGTCACAACACGGACGTGCCGTTTGAGTATTATTTAAACACCGTCCGCGTGTTGAAAAAGCATTACCCACAGGCGAAGGTTAAAGCCTACACAGGAGCCGAAATCGAATTCTTTGCCCGTCACGCAGGGATCAGCATGCGCGAAGTCCTCATAGAGCTGCAAAAGGCAGGACTCGATACGCTTCCAGGCGGCGGCGCTGAAATTCTTACAGAGAATTACCGTGCGAAAATGAGTCCGGACAAGGCGACGACGTTTGAATGGCTAGAAGCTCACGAGCTCGCTCACGACCTTGGCATGCGTACGCACGCCACAATGCTGTACGGGTCGATTGAATCGAAGGAGGAACGGCTCATTCATATGGACCGCGTCCGTGCCCTGCAGGACAAAACCAATGGCTTCATGGTCTTTATCCCGCTCGCCATGCAGCCTCGCAAGCTCGATGCCGGCCTGCACCAGCGCACCTCCGCATTTGATGATCTGCGAACCATAGCAATTTCACGGCTGATGCTTGATAACTTTGATCACATCAAAGCGTACTGGATTAATATCGGCGCCCAGCTGACCCAGATGGCACTCACATTTGGCTCCGACGATATTCACGGCACACTGATCGAGGAACGAATTTCTCATTCTGTCGGCGCGCTGACATCCCAGGGGATTACCCGGAAGGAATTGATCCACCTAATTAAAACAGCCGGAAAAACCCCTGTGGAACGGGATACCTTCTATAACATTGTTAAATCCTATTAGACGTAAAAAGAGAGCGGGCGCCCGCTCTCTTTTTGTTTATATTGATGCCCTTCTTGTTTCATAGTCACCTGTACAGATAACCTCAGCATTTCCCGTCATCAGTATATTTCCTGATGACTGCCACGTAATATACAGATCACCTCCGGGAAGATGCACAGTAACCTCTTTGTCTTTTTCACTCTTACCAGCTGCCACTGCAGCTGCCACGGCTGCACAGGCACCTGTTCCGCATGCCTGGGTAATACCGGAACCTCGCTCCCACACTCTAAAATCCATCACATCACTGCGGCGCATATGCACGAACTCAATGTTTGCCCCTTCCGGAAAGGCTTCGTGTGCTTCAAGCTCCGCTCCGGCAGTTTCCACGGGTGCCTGCTCTGTGTCATCCACAAAAATGACTCCGTGCGGGTTGCCCATGGATACAGGCATCAGCTGCCACGACCGGCCTGCAGCTTCAAGGGACAGCTCTCCCTCTCCGGACTCTTTGACGGGAACCTGGGCCCAGTCAAATTCCGGAGCTCCCATATCGACGGTTACCAGGCTGACGGTCTGACCGGTATTGTCCGGATGAACGGTCGCTTTCATCGTTCCTCCAAGCGTTTCGATCGTAAAACGCTCTTTGTTAACGTAACCATGCTCGTAAGCATACTTAGCTGTGCAGCGCAGCCCGTTCCCGCAGTTTTTCGCCTCCGATCCATCAGCATTAAACACCTGCATTTTCACGTCTTCATGCGTCGACGGCCCAATCAAAATCAGCCCATCTGAACCTATCCCTTTATTTTTATCGGCTACCTGCCGGGCAAGCCTTGGAAGCTCGTGCTCTTCAAGCGTTTCTTCAAATACGTCGACATAAATGTAGCTGTTGCCAAGCCCGTGCATTTTTGTAAATCTCATGACCTTCTCTCCCTTCGTCTCAGCGGATCTGTCGTCCATAAGTAATCTTCATCTGCAAATACAATATGCATACGTGTATGGCAGCACGGCATATTGATATATGTTTTTATTTCCTCTTTTGCCCATTCTAAATCTTTTACTTTCATCGCTGTTAATATATTTCTGGTTCCGCAGTACGGGCATTCATTAATATAAATATCTTCACCTATTTTGTCATATGGCCATGTATTTTCAAAAGGAATAATATCCATTTTTTCCCCCTCTTTAAACGTTGAGAAAAAAGCGCCTTTCCTTCTGCAGAAAGACGCTTTTGCATTAAAACATTGGGTTTTCTTCAAGATGAGTATAAATATTGGCAAGAAGGTCTTTTTCATCTTCCCCTTCTACCGGCTCCCCGTTCACAAGTGCGTACATATTCATAGAGCAACGGCCGCAGTAGCCTAAGCATATATCTTCAATAACATCCAGATTCGGATCTTTTTCAAGTTCTTCCATTGCCCCGTGAGAGCCGTTCGCCAAATTACTCATGCAAAACTCAATAATTGGCCTCACCTTTCATCACCTCTTCCCGGGTTATACGAGTTTATATTAGTCGTCTGCGGCCGCTGCGTCAACCAATTCGTTTGAATATCCCGTTCACAAAATTGTTTGATATTTTTAAAATTGGTTGCCAAAGCAGCTGTACCTCTCTATAATCAAAATTGACCGCAGTCATTTTTAATGACTGCACGACCGAATCGTTCTCTCTCTATTGTAACTTTTTTATTTTTGCAAATGCTTTCAGCTGCGCAGAGGGGGATTCTATGAAACGAACGGAAAAACGAGAGCAGACACGTTCCCGCATTCTGCAGGCTGCCGTGCATTTATTTCAGGAAAAGGGCTTTGAACAGACGACTGTGCAGGAAATTACGGCTTCAGCCGAAGTCGCCAAAGGGACTTTTTTCAATTACTACCCTACAAAAGAGTCGATCATGCGTGCACTCGCAGAGGACCGGCTGCTCAGAGTGCAGGAATACATGCAGACGTATAAAATTCAGCGCATGACACTTCCTTCCCGTATTCGTGCCTATGCCGGGTATTTCCTGGGGGACTTTCACCTGAATCCTTCCCTCACCAGGCACATCTGGCGGCATGTGGTCGAGCATGACAGTGCTTTGCTTCGCACGTGGGAACAGCTCCTTGAGAGCGGTGTCCGCCAGCAGGAAATAGACCCTTCCATTTCTTCGAATCGATGGGCACATATCATTAACAGCTATTTTTACTATCAGCTATCCATCGGAGCTGAAACCGATCGTGAAGAACTACTTCATCATTTTATGCAGCTGGTCCACGCGGGCATAGACAGCATGCTACTCAAAGGGGGACAAGAAACAATGGAAAAAATTATCGTATTAGGTGGAGGCTACGGCGGGATGCGCTTTCTTCAGCGCGTGCTCGGCAGCGACCTCCCCCAGGATGTTGACATTACATTAGTAGACAAACTTCCGTACCATTGTATGAAAACGGAATACTACGCACTCGCTGCCGGAACAGAATCTGACCACGAGGTGCGCGTTCCGTTCCCGGATCATTCCCGTTTAAAAATTCATTTTGGCACGATCGACCATATCGATATGGAAAATCAGATGGTGATCATGTCCGATTCTTCCTCGCTTCCATACGACAAGCTCGTTGCCGGGCTTGGCTCGGTCGACAACTTTCACGGGGTTCCCGGAGCAGAAGAGCACTCCTACAGCATTCAAAGCATGGAAGCAACACGCCGCACATACGAAGCTATCAGTAACCTTCCGCCAAAAGCAGCAGTCAGCATTGTAGGCGCGGGCCTAAGCGGCGTAGAACTGGCCAGTGAACTGCGGGAGAGCCGCTCAGATCTTCACATACGCCTGTTCGACCGCGGGGAAACCATTCTTCCAATGTTTCCGAAGCGGCTCAGCAACTATGTGCAGAACTGGTTTGAAAAGCATGATGTCGAAGTCATCAGTAATTCCGATATCACCACCGTGACAGCGGAAGGCCTGTACAACCATGAAGACTGGATCCAGTCCGAAGCGATTATTTGGACTGCAGGCATCCAGCCCAACAAAATCATTCGCGAGCTTAATACGGAAAAAGACCGGAAGGGGCGCATCATTTTAACCCCCCACCATCATCTGACAAACGATGAAAATATTTTTATCGTCGGGGACTGTGCCAGCCTGCCTCACGCTCCAAGTGCCCAGCTTGCCGAGGGCCAGGCAGAACAGATCGCCACGATTATGAAAAAACGATGGAAGAACGAACCGCTTCCGGAAACGATGCCTGAGATCAAGCTTAAAGGTACTCTCGGATCGTTAGGCAAAAAGCACGGCTTCGGAGTGATGGGCGGCACTGCTAAAGCAGCAGTTACCGGCCGCGTTGCCCGTCTGTTAAAAAGCGGTGTGCTCTGGATGTACAAAAACCATTCCGGCGTATAATAAAAAAATAATTTCATGTTTCACAAGAAAGGATCTGCCCCGTGATGCAGATCCTTTTTTATGTCAGCAGACAGCCATTGATTTCTACTAATTAAATTATCATATATAATATGAAAAATTTAGAAAATTAAAAGTATATTTGGCTGAAATAGATATAACGCTGTTGACGGTTTCTTCGGACCCATTTATTATTAACTAAAATTTCAAAAAATATCAAAAGTTATGAATTATCATGGGAGGGTCAGCATGTATTTTTCAAAAAAGTTAACTGTCGGGGTTCTCGCAGGAATGGTTATCAGCTCAGGAAGCCTTCTTCACGCAAATGGCTCAGCAAATGATAACGCCAATGACAACGGAGCTGAAAACAGCAGTAAAAATGCTAAGGACGACGTCCCGGAAAATGTCATCGTAATGGTGGGAGATGGCATGGGCATGGGTCAGATGGAGATTGCTTCCATGCTTGAATACGGCAAGGAAGGCGAACTGTTCATGGAGTCTCTTGAACATACTGGTATGACCAGCACCTACTCCGCCGATAACAACGTAACTGATTCAGCCGCGGCCGGCACCGCCATCGCTACCGGTACGAAAACAAATAACGGAGGCATCGGAGTCGATGAAGACGGCAATGAAGTAGACAGCATTCTGGATCAGTATCAGGACGACGGTAAAAAAGTCGGCGTTATTTCCAATAATACGGTCACAGATGCCACTCCGGCAGCGTTTACCGCAAGCGTAGCTGACCGCGGCAGCGAAGAAGACATTGCCGAACAGCAGTACGAAGAAGAATATGATGTTCTGCTTGGAGGCGGTGGTGAATTTTTCGGAGCTGACGAGGAAGAAAGCGAAGACAGGCTCGTGGATGATTTCCAGGAAAGCGGCTATGAGTATGCGACTACCGAAGAAGAACTGGAGGAAGCCGGGACTCCGGACAAGCTCCTTGGGCTGTTTAATGATTCGTACATGAACTATAAAACCGATAAAGACGATGTCGACAGCGAAGAGCCTTCCCTGCAGGCTATGACTGAGTCCGGGCTGGACGTGCTTTCACAGGATGATGACGGATTCTTTATGATGGTTGAAGGCGCCCGCATCGACCATGCGGCTCATGCGGCTGACGCTACCGGCGTATGGCAGGAAATGATCGAATTTGATCAGACGGTCGAACAGGTCGTTACCTGGGCAGAAGACCGGGATGATACGCTCGTTGTTGTGCTTTCCGACCATGAAACACTTGGCATGTCTGCAACAGAAACTATGGATGTGGAAGGTCTGAAAGATATTGAAGTTTCCCCTGAGTATATGGCCCAGCAGCTTGAAACCCGGGAAGACTCTGATGAATACACAGATGAAAGCATTCAGCAGGTATTTTCGGAATACGCAGATATTGATATAACTAATGAAGAATTAGAAGCCTTCCGTGCGAATATTGAAGACGATGAGGGAGAGGTCTACCCTGAATATCAGGTGGGCTGGGAAATTGGTTCCATTATTGCTGATCACTACAGTGTAGGCTCGCTTGATACCGAAATACGCGCGGAGAGTGACACCGGCGGACACACCGGGGAAATGGTTCCCGTCTTTGCTGCCGGCGCCGGCAGTGAGCACTTCACCGGCTATATGGACAATACCGACATTAAAGGGCTTATCGAGGAGGCTTCTGCCGAACAGACCAGTAATGGCAAGGAAAACGGCCGCGGAAACGGTGACAGCTAAACAGCGATGGATGTGACAGCAGTTGAAAAAGCCGGACGAAGCGTTAACTTTCGTCCGGTCTTTTTATTCCTTTGATTCTTCTGTCGTTCCCGGGGCCGGCGCTTTCGTCTTATCAATTTCCCTGTAGACAGCTTTGAGTCGTGGGTTTCCTTCTGCCACTACTGTTCCGTTCACTGTTACGAGCGGATAAAAATATTCTTCCTGCCGGACTTTTTCCGCCACAGCATCAGAAGCCGAGCCCGGATCTTCAATATCAATATGTTCTACATTGGGTGGATTTTCCGGATACTTTCGCTGCACTGCAGCTTCGAGCCACTCTGCCGTTTCCCGGCTTGAGGGAAGATTCACGCAGCTCGGACACTTTTTTTCCGCTCCATAAACTTTTATCATGATCACACACCAGCCCCTTTTTCTATATCATACTATATCTTTGTTTTCTTCACTATTTCTCCTGCCCGGTTGATAATGATTGTCAAACAGCATTTGTTCATAGTAGAATGCATATATACGTGATGACATTTGAACATAACAGCCCTACGGTTTATAATAAAAGTATTGAAAGGAGAGATCAACATGCCACAAACGACAGAAGATATGCATGCACAGGTTCAGGAGGTTCTTGAAAAGCTCCGTCCCTTCCTGCTTCGCGATGGAGGCGACGTAGAACTTGTAGATATTGAAGACGGCATCGTTATGGTCCGCCTAATGGGAGCATGCGGCTCATGCCCTTCCTCTACAATTACACTGAAAGCCGGTATCGAACGCGCTCTTTTAGAAGAAGTGCCGGGAGTTAAAGAACTCGAGCAGGTATTTTAATAGACTGTAACCGCAAAAAGCTCAGGGCATTTAACGCCCTGAGCTTTTTTATATGCTTTCATTTCCATTTCAAACCGAGCTTGATACCCCGGCCGGCTGATTAACATAGTGTATGCTTGAACCAAAGGGAGCCGGCTTGGCTGTTTCGACCCGAAAGTCTGGATAGTCTTCCTGGATCGCCTGTTTCACTTCTTCCCCTCTGCCACTCGGAACGAAGCAGAGAATAGTCGGGCCAGCGCCGCTTAATGCTGCTCCGTAGGCCCCGTACTGGCGAATGCCGCTGAGCATTTCCTCCAGACCAGGCACCATATCTGCGCGGTACGGATGGTGAAAGACGTCCCGGACCATCATTTCACCGGCCATTTTCCAATCTTCTTTTAAAATAGCTGCCACCAGCACGTTACTTACTGCGCTTCCGTGAATAGCTGTGGCGTAAGGAAGTTCAGAAGGAAGCGCTCCTCTCGCTTTTTTAGTCAGAAGTTCACTGTCCGGGATGGCAAGGACAAGGTCCACATCCGGTACACCGCAGTGCATCACGTGTGTTTTTTCCTCTCCGTAGGCACCGACGATCAGGCCGCCATACAGCGATGGGCCAACGTTGTCAGGATGTCCTTCCCAACCGCTTGCAAACTGCATCTTTTCTTCCTTCGACCGGTGCAGTCCGGCCATTTCGTCTGCCAGTTCGATACCGGCAATAATTGCCGAAGCACTGCTCCCGAGTCCTCTTGCGAGCGGGATATCACTTACCATTTCCACGCGGCAGGGGGACAGTTCCACATCGTATTCAGCGGCGTAAGCTGTTGCCGCCTGATAAACAAGATTATTTTCTTTGTTTGGCAGGCTGCTGAGCTCGGACGATTTCGAGAAAAATTCCCACTCCTCCGCCCGGTCGATGTAAAGCGTAAGATAGCGGTTGACTGCTAACCCTACAGAATCAAACCCTGGTCCTAAATTCGCTGAACTGGCCGGCACAGTGATCGACAATCTTTTATCAGCCACGAACGACTCCTCCCTTGATATGCTCCATAAATGCTTCTTCATTATTTGGAATAACCGTTGGTTTCACCGTCACTTTATCAATCGCTGTACTCGGGTCTTTTAGTCCGTTTCCGGTAAGGACGCAGACAACCGAAGAACCTTTTTTGATTTTTCCGCTATCGATCTGTTTTTTAAGTCCCGCCAGAGAAGCACAGGAAGCCGGCTCTGCAAAAACGCCTTCTGTTCTGGCAAGCAGCTGATAAGCTTCAACAATCTCATCGTCTGTTACCATATCAATTCGGCCGTCTGATTCTTCTGTCACCCGGATAGCTTTATCCCAGCTTGCCGGATTACCAATACGTATAGCCGTAGCGATCGTTTCCGGATCTTTGACGACTTCGCCGCGTACAATGGCAGCTGCCCCTTCTGCTTCAAAGCCAAGCATGTTTGGCAGGCCGGTCTGGTGCTGCTCATGGTACTCTTTAAACCCTTTCCAGTAAGCCGTGATGTTTCCGGCATTGCCTACCGGGATACAGAGGGCATCCGGTGCTTTTCCGAGCGCTTCACAAACTTCATACGCAGCAGTTTTCTGGCCTTCAATACGATAAGGGTTCACAGAGTTCACGAGAGTGATTGGCTCTTTTTCACTGATACTCCGGACGATTTCGAGCGCGTTATCGAAGTTGCCCTGGATTTCAAACACTTCGGCTCCGTACATAACGGCCTGGGCCAGCTTCCCGAGCGCAATTTTCCCTTCCGGAATGACAACGATCGTGCGGAGGCCTGCTCTCGTACCATAAGCAGCCGCCGCGGCAGAGGTGTTTCCTGTAGAAGCACAGATAATAGCTTTACTTCCCTCTTCCTTCGCTTTCGCTACCGCCATCACCATTCCCCGGTCTTTAAACGAGCCCGTCGGATTGGTGCCTTCTGTCTTCACGTGAATGTTCACGCCCCACTCTTCCGACAGTCGTTCAAGTGGTATTAACGGGGTATTACCTTCATTCAGGGAAAGCGCCGGCGTATTTTCCGTTACTGGTAAAAAATCTTTATACTGCTTTAAAAGTCCCTGCCAAGCACTCATTTAGCTTCCTCCCTCTACACGGTAGCTGCTTTTAATATCTATTACAACACCAAGACTGTTTAACGCCGTTTGAAGCCGTTTGTATACATCGAGTGATGTTGTATGCGTAATAATGACAATTTCTGCGGTGTTCACCATACCTTCTACCGGCCATTGAACGAGACGTTCAAAGCTTACATCCTCTTCAGCGAAAATCGAGGTGAGAGCTGCGAAGGTGCCGGTGGCGTCTTTCACGTGCAGGCGGAGAAAGTATTTCGAAAATACTTCATTATCCGGCTTAATATGCTTTTCATTCAACGGTTCACCGACATGATGGCCGCTGACGCCGAGACGCATATTGCGTACAGAAGTGACAAGATCCGAAACTACTGCTGTCGCAGTTGGAAGCGCTCCGGCTCCCGGGCCGTAAAACATTGTTTCTCCTACCGCTTCACCGTAAATATACACAGCGTTGTATTCGTTCTGCACCGATGAAAGCGGGTGGTCATTTGGCAGCATCATTGGCTGCACTGCAAGCTCCACCTTCCCATTTTTCCGTTCAGCCAGGCCGATCAGCTTTAACGTATAGCCCATCTGCCGGCAGTAGGCGAGATCATCTGTTGTAATGGACGTAATGCCTTCAACGGTAACGTCTGAAAGCTCCACGTTCATGGAAAAGCCGAGGTTCGCCAGAATAGCTACTTTTCTGGCAGCATCAAGACCTTCAACATCTGCGGTAGGATCGCTTTCTGCAAATCCGAGCTCCTGCGCTTCAAGCAGGACTTCCTGGTAAGGACGGTCGTCCTGGCTCATTTTCGTCAGCACATAGTTGGTCGTTCCGTTCACGATGCCCATCATTTTTGTGATCCGGTCGGAGGCAAGCCCTTCCGTAAGGCCCCGCAGTACCGGAATTCCTCCGGCTACGCTCGCTTCATAAAACAAATCACAGTGATTGTCTGCTGCGATTTTTAACAGCTCTGCCCCGTGGAGGGCCATCAAGTCTTTATTCGCAGTAACAACGCTTTTGCCCTGCTGCAATGCCTGGGTAATATACTTTCTTGCCTGGTCCACACTCCCCATCACTTCAACAACCGTGTGGATCTCAGGGTCGCCGAGCACGTCATCTGCCTCCAGCGTCAGCTGGTCTTCCCGCAAACTCACCTGACCAGTCCTCGGTTTTTCCAAATCACGTACCAGGGCTTTTTTTAAAAACACATCAGCACCCACCTGGTGCTGAAGCTCTTGTTTATGCTCTTCAAGCAGCTGAGCCACACCGGCTCCAACCGTTCCAAATCCAAGCATACCTACGGCAATTTTTTCCATTCCTGCTACACTCCTAACTCCCTCTAAAACCTTTATTACATTCTTTATTTATATAATGTTTATTTTAGGTAAACAAATGTCTTTCTATAAAGGACATTATAACGATATTATTTTCAACTCGCAACCATTACAGCAAAAAAAGCTATAGATAATCAGCCCACTCTGCCAGTGTTTCCACCTGGTAGGCAGGAGGAATTTCTTTGCCAGCTGCCGCCTCCCTGCTGGTAACTCCCGTGTTCACATGAATTGTATCTATTCCTGCCCGGATCCCGGCGAGAATATCGGTATCATAATTGTCCCCGATTAACGCCACTTCTTCTTTGGCCAGTCCGAGCGCCTGCATCGCCATGTCCACCATAATAGGCTGTGGCTTGCCGATAAACACCGGTTCTTTCTGCGCAGCGGTCGTAACGACTGAAGTGAGCGCCCCGTTGCCAGGATGAAAGCCCTGCTCGGTGGGAACAGCGGCATCTTCATTTGTCGAAATGAACATAGCACCGCTCCGTACCGCTACCGTTGCCCTGCTCAGTTTATCGTATGTAATGCTGCGGTCAAGTCCCATTACGACGGCATCCGGGTTGGTTTCCGTAAGATGAAAGCCGTAATTCTCCAGCGCTTCCTGAAGTCCCTGCTCTCCAACTACATACACCCTGGCAGAGGGTGCCTGCTCATATAAGTATCTGGCTGTCGCAAGTGATGTTGTCATCACCTGGTCTGCTACGCACTTCACTCCCATGCCTGCCAATCGTTCAGCAACCGTTTCGGGGGCTGAGGTGGAGTTGTTGGTCATATATAAATGCGGGATACCTTTATCATGAAGCTGATTCACAAACCGTACAGCTTCCGGGATCGGTTCGCTGCCCCGGTACACCGTCCCGTCCAGATCAATTAAATATGCTTTATACTTTTTCATGGCCGTCCGCCTCCTTTATTCCTTTGTATCCTTCTCCTCGGGCAGGAAGGCAGATACCGGTCCGAGCTCCTCCTCGAGATAATTCCTTACCGACGGGCTCACCTTCTCTACAGCAGGCTCCGCTTCCTCGAGCACCTGCCTGATTTCGGCGGATTCAATAGCAGTAAATTCCTGCACAAGTTTTTTCCGGAATGCTACCAGCGGTTTCAGCCGGCTAATCACTTCAGATTCGAGTACCCTTTCGTCCTCAAGGATATCGAGGATATCTTCATAGCTGCCCGGATCCCTCATAATAAAACCATCAATCATCTGATTGCCGACATCTATCAGCGCCTCGATCCACCCGTGCGCGAGTCTTTCGAGCGCGAGCTGCGTGCCTGCTGTTCTTTCCTCCCGGATCTGCTTATATATACGCCCAAGCTGCTCCATATACTGCAGACGGTCCTCAATTTGTTTTCGGTCTACAAAATACATTACTCTGCCTCCTTTTCTCCTTCTCTATGGTAGCATATCTAACCGCCTCTGCAGATAAAACCAACGCTGAAGACGACACATAAATATGGTAAGATAGTTAAGCATTTTGCAAGTTTTACATATGCATCTTCTTAAAGGAAAGGATGAAATCTATTTATGGATAGAGAACTGGCGCTTGAAATTGTACGTGTTACAGAGGCTGCCGCTGTTTCTTCTGCTCAGTGGCTTGGACGTGGGAGAAAAATAGAAGCGGATGATGCTGCTACGACTTCGATGAGGTCCATGTTTGACTCTGTGCACTGCCGCGGAACGGTCGTCATCGGTGAAGGGGAGCTCGACGAAGCACCTATGCTCTATATTGGAGAAGAAGTGGGAGACAGAGAAGGCCCTGAGGTTGATATTGCTGTTGACCCGCTCGAAGGAACAAATATCGTTGCGAGTGGCCGGGCCAATGCTGTCGCTGTCATTGCCATCGGGGACCGGGGCACACTTCTTCATGCACCGGACATGTATATGGAAAAAATCGCGGTCGGACCGAAGGCTGCAGGGCATGTCCGCCTGGACGATCCGATCGAGACTACCATCGATACAATTGCTAAAACAAGCAACAAACGGGTCCGGGACGTCACGGTTATTATCCAGGACCGCGATCGTCATCAGCTGCTCATCGACCGCGTCCGGGCCAAAGGCGCCCGGGTAAAACTTTTTGGTGACGGGGATGTAGGAGCTTCCATCGCAGCTGCGCTTCCGCGCACCGGGATTGATTTATTCCTTGGTACCGGCGGAGCTCCGGAAGGCGTCATCTCAGCTGCCGCTATTAAAGCACTCGGCGGAGACATGCAGGCCCGCCTTGTACCCTCAGACGCCGAAGAAAAAAAGCGCTGCAGAGTTATGGGAATTACGGATACGAGCAAGGTGCTTCAGCTGTCTGACCTCGTTAAGGGAGACGATGCTATCTTTGCGGCCACCGGTGTTTCGAGCGGTGAACTGCTGGACGGGGTTCGTTTTCTTGGAGGGGATCTTGCCGAAACAGATTCTATCGTCATGCGGGCCAAAACCCGTACTGTCCGCTACATTAAAGCCCAGCATCACCTTGACTACAAACCCCACCTTCTCGCTGAAGAATAATAAACAAAAACCCCCGTCGCGGGGGTTTTTACGTTACTGATTCTTCTGCTTCTTCCTGTGTTTCTTCCTTTTGCTCCTGGCGAACCTTTTTTAATACAAAATAGGCACAGCCAAAATTACAGTACTCCAGCAAGTAATCTTCAAGGGTACCGATTTTAAAATCGTGGGGGACTTTTTTACGGTCGTTTTCAAAGAAGCCGCGCATGCGGAGCTGCTCATGCCCCCAGTCCCCGACGACATAATCATACTTGTTCAGTACTTCACTGTAACGCTCTTTAAACGCTTCCTCACTCCAGCCATCCCGAAAATTTTCGAGCAATTCATAACGCTGTCCCTGAACCTGAATCAATGAGCTCCCCTCCTTTGCTGAGCCTGGCCCTTCCAAAAGAAAAACCAGCATCCGAAAAGAGGAACTGGTTTTTCCAGGGTGCGGTCTCTCATTTATTGATACTTGCTTGCTTCCATCTGTACCTGTGCTTCGTTTACCTGCTCGTCAGCATGGTAGGAAGAACGGACAAGCGGCCCGGATTCACAGTGGCTGAATCCTTTTGTCATTGCAATTTCTTTCAGCTCTGCAAATTCCTCCGGCGTATAATATCTTTGTACTTTTAAATGCTTCTTCGTCGGCTGCAGATACTGCCCGATTGTCATAATATCCACGTCGTGTGCCCGCAGGTCATCCATAGCCTGAATGATTTCCTCTTTTGTTTCCCCGAGGCCGACCATCAGGCTCGATTTGGTTGGAATGTCCGGATGAAGCTCTTTAGAATACTGAAGGAAATCCAGGGAACGACGATATTTTGCACGGGCGCGCACCCTCGGCGTTAACCGTTCCACTGTTTCAATATTGTGGTTCAGGATATTCGGTCTTGCTTCCATTAAAATATCCAGGTTTTCCGGAGTACCGGACATGTCTGATGGGAGCACTTCGATTGTCGTGCCCGGGTTTTTCCGGCGGACCGCACGGATGGTTTCGGCAAATACTTCCGAGCCTCCGTCCTTAAGGTCATCTCTTGCCACCGCTGTAATAACGACGTGCTTCAAACCCATTTGTTCGACGGAATCCGCAACACGTTCAGGCTCGCCCCAGTCCAGTTCGTTTGGAAGACCGGTTTTAACGGCGCAGAAACGGCAGCCGCGCGTACAGGTATCACCGAGAATCATGAATGTAGCCGTTTTTCTGACTGCCCAGCATTCGTGGATGTTCGGGCATCTGGCTTCTTCACATACCGTGTGAAGATTTTTTTCACGCATCATTTTTTTCAGTCCTTTGTAGGACTCATTGGTGTTTAGTTTTATTTTCAGCCATTCCGGCTTGCGAACGTATTCTTCCGTTTTTGCCATGATGCTCTCACTCCCAGTTATGAATAATAAAAAGCCTGTTTGTACTCTATCTGTAGTATATGTTTGATTAGACTGGCCAGTTTTTACTGTTTTCCTTTATACTTTAACACGTTCCACAGGTTCAGACAATTCATAGACGTCCTTCTTCACCACCTGCAAATCCCTCAGCAGGCGGAAAAAAAGCAGCCCGGATGCTTCCTCCCGGGCTGCTTCATTTTATTTTTGTTTCGAGGCTTTTTTTGCGTTTAAAAGACTTGCTACAAGACCGCCCCATATAATAACCATTCCTACGACCATTGTTATAATTGCTCCGGCTGTCAATTTACTCAGCCTCCTCTTTGGATAAGCCTTTCCAGCGTATGAGGGACATAATAACACCTGCCGCTAAAGCAGCCAGGGCCACAGCCCAACCGCTGGCGAAAATAAATCCGTCTGTATACCCGGCGTAATTTCCATTTTCGGTATCAAACTGCTTTAAAATGTTTTGCAGGAATAAATCAATCATCATATAACCAAGCACAATTGGCGTGATCACACCAAGACATACCTTCCACCAGCCGCCAAGACGGATATCAGAAATGGCGTTGGCGTGCTGTTGAAATTCCGGCAGCTTGCGGAGCACCCAGGCAATCAATACTACTTCCACCAGCCCGAGGAGGGCCACACCGAATTGGTTGATAAAGTAATCGGCCGCATCAAGGAAGTTCAGACCGCCACGGGTAGCAAATATCAGAGAACACAGTGCCGCTGCACCGCCGCCGATACCGACTGCTTTCCCGCGCGTCCAGCCGAATTTTTCCTGCAGTCCTTTAATGTACGTTTCAGCGATAGAAATCAGTGATGACAACCCGGCCAGGGCGAGCGACAGGAAGAAAAGAACACCAAACAGGCCGCTGAGCGCCGGAAATTCACTGATGATCTGCGGAAAGACAACAAAGGCAAGTCCAACACCGCCGGCTACTACTTCTTCTACTCCCACATCCAGCTGTTGGGCCATAAACCCGAGAGCTGAAAAGACGCCAATCCCAGCCAGCAGCTCAAAGCTGGAGTTACTAAAGCCCGTAATAAAGGCATTGTTTGTAATGTCCGATTTTTTCGGCAGATAACTGGAATAGGTAATCATAATCGCAAAAGCGATTGATAAACTAAAGAAAATCTGCCCGTATGCAGCTACCCAGACGCCTCCCTGGGTGAGCGCCCCGAAATCCGGTTCAAAGAAAGCCTGAAGCCCCTCTGCTGCGCCCGGAAGAGTAACCGCGCGGATGCAAATGATAAGGAAGATAACGACCAGCGTCGGAATAAAAATCCGGTTCGCCAGTTCAATACCTCGCTGCACCCCTTTAAATAATATGCCGAGCGCGATCGCCCAGACGATGATTAACGGAATAAGTACTCCGATCGTCATACCGCCGAACTGCCCGGGATCTGCCAGCTGCAGATAGTCGTTAAACAAAAACGCTTCGGTGTCTGCCCCCCAGCTTAAATTGAAAGAAAAAATCGTATAGGAGAGCGACCAGGCGATGATAACAGGATAATATGTAGAAATAACAAATGCTACCGCCACGGCCCACCAGCCGATCCACTCCACATTTTTGTTCATTTTTGAATAAGTTCTTGGTGCTGCGCTCCGGTATTTATGACCCATGGTAAATTCCATGATCAAAAGTGGAATACCTGCTGTCAGCAGCGCAAATAAATATGGGACAAAAAACGCGCCGCCGCCGTTTTCAAATGCCGTCGCCGGAAAGCGCCAGATGTTTCCGAGCCCGATCGCAGATCCGACTGCTGCCATAATAAAACCCGCACGTGTTCCCCATTGTTCTCTTGCAGCCATGAAGCTTCCTCCTTTTTATCTGTTACATGACTATGTGGACATCTGCCGATGCACAACTTTTGTCTGATAATTCATTATATTTATCTTTCTTTGCCTTGTCAAAGTACATAACGGAAAAGTTTTTTGGAAGCGTTCTTTTATTTGCTGCTTTTGTTTTTAATTTAGATAAATAAAATTATCCTGCTACAACCAGAAAGTTGCAGCAGGACTTTTAAATACTACATTAATTATTTTTTCGCTTATAGGTTACGTAACGGTGTGGATGCTTGTTTTTCTCATCCACGGGCCCTTCTTCCTGTTCAACAATCTCCCATTCTGATTCGTTCCATTCCGGAAAGTACGTATCTCCCGGAACATCGGCGTCAATATGGGTTAGATACATGTAGGAGGCATCCGGCAGCAGCTCTGTAAAAACGCCGCTGCCTCCGATAACATAGTAAAGCTTTTCTTCTCCGGCAAGCCGGCGGATTTCTTCAATATCGTTCACCACCTGAGCACCTTCGTGCGACCAGTCCGCGTTGCCCGTAATAACGATATTGGTGCGTGACGGGAGCGGCCCGTTCATCGATTCAAACGTTTTCCTGCCCATAATAACAGTTCCGTGCTTTGTTACCTGCTGAAAATGCTTCAAGTCAGCAGGAAGATGCCAGGGGAGGTCATTTTTATATCCGATCACCCGGTTGTTTGCGACTGCAGCTACAAATGCGATCATACAGACACCTCTCCTTTAATATGGGGATGCGGGTCGTACCCTTCGAGGGAAAAATCATCAATAGTAAAATCGAAAATGGAATCCACCTTCCGCGTGATTTTCATTTCCGGAAGGCTTCGCGGCTCGCGCTCAAGCTGAGTTTTGATTTGTTCCACGTGGTTGTTATAAATATGAGCATCCCCAAATGTATGAATAAACTCTCCGGGCTCAAGGTCACATACGTGCGCGATCATTTGCGTCAAAAGAGCATACGAAGCAATGTTAAACGGCACGCCGAGAAAAATATCTGCACTCCGCTGGTAGAGCTGGCATGACAGCCTGCCGTCCTGGACGTAGAACTGGAACAGGCAGTGGCAAGGCGCAAGCGCCATATCTTCAATCTCTGCTGCGTTCCAGGCGCTGACGATCAGTCTCCTTGAGTCTGGATTTGTTTTGATCGCTTCCACCACGTCAGAAATCTGGTCCACTGTTTTTCCTCCAGATCCCTCCCATGACCGCCACTGCTTGCCGTAAATCGGCCCTAAATTGCCTTCTTCGTCTGCCCAGGCATCCCAGATTTTCACTTTATTTTCTTTCAGGTAGGCAATGTTCGTTTCTCCCTGTAAAAACCAAAGCAGTTCATGAATAATGGAACGCAGGTGCAGCTTTTTTGTAGTGATCACCGGGAAACCCTGCTGCAGGTCAAAGCGCATCTGCCATCCAAAGGTGCTGATTGTTCCAGTGCCGGTTCTGTCATTCTTCTTTCCGCCATTTTCAAGTACATGCCGACAGAGATCTAAGTATTGTTTCACGTTTGTGCCTCCCTATGTTTTTACTTCAATTACCGCATGACAGAAGCACCTTCAAGCTTAACAACAGGCTGAAGGCTTTCCATCTGCAGGCGGTTCATCAGGATCCGGCCGTATACTGCTTTACCAGCACGTCGGTCAGAATGTCCCGCATCATTTCCGGCATATAGTATTGTTTCGACTCTGCGTTGGACAAGCCGGTGTACAACGGCCCGAGTGTGAACATATCAAGCGTGGCCAGCTCATACGTTTCTTCGTGATTAAGCAATTCGTGTCCGATACGGATACTCTGCACCGTCCACTCTCCATATTCGTAGTCCGCTTCAATCTGCATGCCACTGAATACCATGTGGCCAAGCATCTCCCCGCGGAAGCCAAAGCCTTTCAGCGGCAGACGGATCATTTCCTCCGTAAAAGCTTTTTTCACTACCTCTTCAAGCACATGCCCTTTTACTGCCACTACGCATGGGTTAATCGGGTGAGGACACAGGCGGTGAATATCTTTTTTCGTCACCGGTCCTGCCGGCAGCGAATGAAGCAGCAGTCCTGAATTCAGCATAGATATCTCCGTTTTACACCATTCCCGCAGCCCATCGGCAAGCAGCGAGGCAAATGGAGACTCCTGAGTCCATGACACAGATAATGGCTCTGCAATTTCTGTCACTATTTCATTCATGTCTTTATCTGCTTCGTCCTCGAGCGCTCCCAGAAGCCTTTCAGTCATTGGGGAAGGCTTTAGCCTGCGCATATCCACCGTTTTGCCCACGATGCCGGAGAGGCGCTGAGTATCCCCTTCAAACAGGAGCTCGAGCTCCCCTGCGTGCGTGCCAAACTTGCCGCACTGTGTAATTAATGTATTGTCCACCCATTCCGGCTCTTCAAGCAGGTGGTGGGTGTGCGCTCCCAGAATAACATTAAAATCATAGGAGGAAGCGAGCTCCAAATCCTTTGGATAGCCCAGGTGCGACATTAAAATCATTACGTCAGACTGTTCCCGGAGCTCGGGCAGAAATGTTTCTATCACGTGCTCCGGGTCTGTAATTTTCCAGTCCAGCCCTTCATAAAACGGATAAAAAGGAACGGTTACCCCGAGCAGGCCAATCCGTACCCCTTCTTTTGTCGTATGGATACTATATGGCTCCGCCCAGCTGGGACGGCGGCCATCGGTATCAAACAAGTTCGCCAGAAGCACCTGAAACCCGGCGTCATCGTACATATGATTCAGCTCTTCTTTTGCAAACGTGATGCCTTCATTGTTTCCAACCGCTGCATACTGAATGCCGGCTTCGTTCATCAGCTCCACGTTTCCTTTTCCCCGTGTAGCTTCTGTGACGGCGTGCACCCGGTCAGTGTGGTCCCCGAGATCCAGAAGAAGGACTGACTCCCCCCGGTCCTGCCGGTATTTTTCCCGTTCTTTTAAATATGCTGCTGTGCGTGTCCATTGATCCAAATCGCTGTGAATATCGTTAGTATGGTACAGGTAAACAGAAAAACTGGAGGACAACAGGTCTCACCGCCTTTGTGCTCGTCTCCACATGCTGAGGTGCAGAACGAGTGCATTTCATCTTCTTTTATCTTACTACGAATCACGGGGCTCGTCATTAAAGAGCGAAGTTTGTTTTGGAGTAAGCCCTTCGTACTCTATACCGGAAAGCTCGAGCAGCCGGCGCGCGTTCGGGGCTGCATGGCGCTCGGAATTATTATTAAAAATCATATAAACATCGCTGCTTTCTTTCTGCAGCCTTTCTGCCCGTTCCCGCCATTCCTGAAGCTCTGCATCGGAATAGTTATAACGGTAGCGCACCTTGCGCCACTCCTGTCCCCGTGCCGGCTTCAGCCACGCGTTCTTGTCACGGCCGTGCAGACGAATTAAGGTTTTGGAAGACGTGGTGGCCTCCTCCACAATCGGCACCGATCCGCCTTCGATCTGTGGCTCATCTACTACGGAATGGATCCAGTCTTCATTTTTCATGAATTCGAGCGTTTTTTCCCGGAAGGTCGGATGGAACCAGGATTCATGGCGGAACTCAAGGGCGCAGGGGAATTCATGCAGCTGGTCTCTCAAGTAACGGAGGTAGTCCACATTTTCCCGGTTGCATTCAAACCAGGGTGGAAACTGGCACAGCACCATCGCCAGCTTGCCTGCTTCCTTCATCGGGCGTACCGATAGGGCGTACTGCTCAAACATTTCCTTTTTTGATTCATATTTACTCGGGCCGCGCTGGTGTCCGGTCATTTCCTGATAGGCCTTCATAATAAATTGAAACGATTCCGGCGTCTCCCGGAGCCATTTATCAATATTTTTCTTTGGCTGTATAGCGTAGAAGGAAGAATCCACTTCTACCGTGGGGAAATATTTACTGTATTCTTTCAGCTTGTCAGTCTGCTTCAGTCCTTTTGGATAAAGGGAATCATGGTCCCCCCAGCCGGTTAAACCAACATATATCATCATTTATTCACCTCCCTTTTCTTTTCACGTTCTTCTTTAAAATAAAACAAAAAAACTGCCCTTTTCAGAGCAGTAAAAGCTCTTTAAAGGACAGTTTCCGTTTTCGTACAGGGCCGGGAAATTAACCGATCGAGCCTTCCATTTCAAAGCTGATCAAACGGTTCATTTCTACAGCATATTCCATTGGCAGTTCTTTTGTAAACGGCTCAATGAAGCCCATAACGATCATTTCAGTTGCTTCCTGTTCACCAACGCCACGGCTCATCAGATAGAAGAGCTGCTCTTCCGATACCTTAGATACCGTTGCTTCGTGTTCAAGAGCAATGTTGTTGTTATAAATTTCGTTGTATGGAATCGTATCCGAAGTGGATTCGTTATCCATAATCAACGTATCACATTCGATTTTCGATTTGGAACCGTCGGACTTGCGTCCAAAGTTCGCAATACCGCGGTACGTTACTTTTCCGCCCTGCTTCGAAATGGATTTCGAAACGATCGTGGAGGAACAGTTTGGAGCCAGGTGCATTACTTTTGCGCCTGCATCCTGGTGCTGACCGCGTCCGGCGATAGCGATGGAAAGAACGGTGCCTTTCGCACCTTCGCCGCGCATAATAATCGATGGATATTTCATCGTCAATTTGGAGCCGATGTTACCGTCAACCCATTCCATGGTCGCACCTTCGTCGGCAACTGCCCGTTTTGTTACGAGGTTGTAAACGTTTGGCGCCCAGTTTTGGATCGTTGTATAACGGCAGTACGCATCCTTTTTCACGATGATTTCAACAACGGCACTGTGCAGGGAATCCGTGGAGTAAACTGGTGCGGTACAACCTTCCACATAGTGCACGGAGCTGCCTTCGTCTGCAATGATCAGCGTACGCTCAAACTGTCCCATGTTTTCCGAATTAATCCGGAAATAAGCCTGAAGCGGCGTTTCTACTTTTGCACCTTTTGGTACGTAGATAAAGGAACCGCCGGACCATACTGCGGAGTTAAGCGCCGAGAATTTGTTGTCAGACGGAGGGATAACTTTCCCGAAGTGCTCACGGAACAATTCTTCGTTTTCCTTCACTGCTGTATCTGTGTCTTTAAACACGATACCCTGATCTTCAAGCTCTTTTTCCATGTTGTGATATACAACTTCGGATTCGTACTGTGCAGAAACCCCTGCCAGATACTTTTGCTCCGCTTCCGGAATACCAAGCTTGTCGAACGTGTTTTTGATTTCTTCCGGCACTTCGTCCCATGATTTTTCAGAACGCTCAGACGGTTTTACGTAATACGTAATAGCGTCAAAGTCCAGTCCGGAGAGATCGCCGCCCCATTGCGGCATTGGTTTTTTATAGAAGATCTCGAGGGATTTCAGACGGAAGTCGAGCATCCACTGCGGCTCTTCTTTAATTTTAGAAATTTCTTTTACAATTTCGTCTGTGAGGCCTTTACCAGAACGGAAAATGGAAACGTCTTTGTCATGAAAACCATACTGATAGTCTTCACCAATTTCCGGCATTTGTTTTGCCATATGAAAATACCTCCTTAGAGTCGGGAATAAATATTGTCATCCCCGCTGCGTTTCAAGCGCGTTGCTGTATTATGAACGGTTTTCTTCTTCCACTAACCCTTTTTCCATGGCTTTCCACGCAAGTGTTGCGCATTTAATACGGGCAGGAAACTTCGTTACGCCCTGCAGAGCTTCGATATCGCCAAGGTCGTATTTCGTATCATCGATTTCTTCGCCCTGCATTAACTGCGAAAACATCTGCGCCATATCCAGTGCTTCTTCGACAGTATGGCCTTTGACAGCCTCTGTCATCATCGAAGCGGAGGACAAGCTGATCGAGCAGCCTTCCCCGACAAACCTTGCATCGGCGATTTTTTCCTCTTCCACTTTCAGCTGAAGCTGAATGCGGTCGCCGCAAGTTGGATTGTTCATGTTGACATGAAGTGTTTCTTCCTCCAGGTCACCTTTGTTTCTTGGATTTTTATAGTGATCCATGATGACCTGGCGGTAAAGTGTATCTAAATTATGCGAAGACATCACCGAAATACTCCTTTACTCTTATTAACCCCTCTGCCAAAGCATCAATATCTTCTGTGGAGTTATAAAGATAAAAACTGGCACGGGCGGTAGAAGCTACATCAAGCCACTTCATTAACGGCTGGGCACAGTGATGGCCGGCGCGTACCGCAATGCCTTCCGCATCGAGCACGGTGGCAACATCATGCGGATGCACATCCTGCACATTGAATGTCACAATACCGGTGCGTTCCTTCGGTCCGTATATATCCAGTCCATCCACCGCCGATAACTGCTTCAGCGCGTATTGGCCGAGCTCTTTCTCATGAGCAGCAATGTTATCCAGGCCTATCTGTTTCAGGAAATCAATTGCTGCTCCTAAACCAATAGCACCAGCAATGATCGGTGTGCCCCCTTCAAACTTCCACGGGGTTTCCTTCCATGTTGAATCATACAGCCCTACAAAGTCAATCATTTCACCGCCAAATTCCACCGGCTCCATATTTTCCAGGAGAGATTTTCTGCCATAGAGTACCCCTATACCGGTTGGACCGCCCATTTTGTGGCCGGAAAAGGCGTAAAAGTCCACATCCAGATCCTGCACGTCCACTGCCATATGCGGTACGCTCTGCGCCCCGTCCACGACGATGACCGCTCCGTGTTCATGGGCGATAGCAGCGATATCTTTAATAGGGTCCACCGTGCCAAGTACGTTTGACACATGACTGACCGCCACAATTTTTGTTTTTTCGGAAACGGCCCTGCGTACATTTTCTGCCGTCACCGTTCCGTCTGCTTCTAGCTCCACGTACCGGAGACGGGCTCCGTTACGTTTTGCTGCCTGCTGCCACGGAATAATATTGGAATGATGTTCTTTTTCTGTAAGGACGATTTCATCGCCTTCCTGCAGATGAGCATCTCCGTAGCTCGAAGCTACCGTGTTGATGCCGACGGTCGTACCGCGGTTAAAAATGATCTGCTGCGAGGAAGGGGCATTGATGAAGGAGCGGACTTTTTCCCGCGCCCCTTCGTACTCATCCGTCGCCATGCTTCCAAGCGTATGCACGCCCCGGTGAACGTTTGAATTATAACGGCGGTAGTAATCACTGACCGCTTCAATTACCTGCAGCGGCTTTTGGGAAGTAGCCGCCGAGTCAAGATAGACAAGCGGACTTCCGTTTACTTCCTGCTGCAGTATAGGAAACTGTTCACGAATGGCTTTTACATCCATTAGTACACTTTCCTTTCGATAACCTCCGTCAGGCGATCTTTCACAGCTTGAATTGGCAGTGCGTCTACTACTGGAGCAAGGAAGCCGTGAATAATCAGGCGCTCTGCTTCTGTCTGCGGAATACCGCGGCTCATCATATAGTAAAGCTGAACCGGATCAACACGGCCTACAGAAGCTGCGTGACCGGCCGTAACGTCGTCCTCATCAATAAGAAGAATCGGGTTCGCGTCGCCACGGGCACGTTCGCTGAGCATAAGCACACGCTCGGTCTGTTCCCCGTTGGCTTTTGTCGCTCCGTGTTCAATTTTGTTAACACCGTTGAAGATAGCAGAAGCTTTGTCTTTCATAACGCCGTGCGTCAAAATCTGGCCGTCTGTGTTTTTACCAAACTGGATAATATGGGCCCAGAAGTTCTGGCTCTGCTCTCCGCGTCCGATAGCTACAGATTTTTTGTCAGAGGTCGAACCATCGCCTACAAGTGCAGTCGTATTGTCCGATACTGTGTTACCCTCGTTCATCTGGCCGAGTGCCCAGTCGATGCTTGCATCTTTGAGGGCGTAGCCGCGGCGGTTGGTATAAACCGTAGTCGCTTTCTCTAAGTGGTCCACGCCGCCAAAGGAAACGTTCGCGCCTTCTTCTGCATAAACCTCTGCGATCGCATTAACAACGGAAGGCGTCTCTGTATCATAGGAAACGTAGTTTTCAAGGTACGTCACTTCGCTGTTCGCTTCGGCTACAATAACCACGTGGTTGAACAGTCCCATATCAGCCTGTTCGAGCCAGTAGATTGTTTGAAGCGGAGCTTCAACTTTTACGTTTTTCGGAACGTAGATGAATGTACCTCCGTTCATGAGCGCTACGTTAAGCGCTGTAAAACGGTGCTCATCCACCTGTACCGCGTTGCCCATGAAATAACGCTCAAGCAGGTCGCCGTGCTCGATCGCCGCTGTTGCGATGTCTGTGAAAATTACGCCCTGTTCTTCAAGCGTAGCGCTTGCTTCATACAGAACCGTCTGGCCATCTCTTTGCACAAGGAGATTCTGCTGCGCAGCGTTTTTATCGATAAGGCCCTGCACCTGTTCGTGCAGTTCGTCAGCCGAAGAAAAACTTTCCTTCGGAGTGCCTTCGTGTTCGAATTCGGTGAAATTCCACGTTTTAATGTTCGTTTTTTCCGGCTTTGGCATTTCCAGCTTTTCCGCTAAGCGGCTGGCGCTTAGCCGCTGGTCCTTCAGCCACTTTGGTTCGTTCTGTTTATCCGAGAAATCTTCAACGTATTTCTCGTCATATTTCCAAGTAGTATCTATAGACATAATTTCGCCTCCCCTGCTGTTAAAATTATTCCTGTGGTTCTCCGACGCGTTCGTTTTCAATGCCGAGTTCTTCCTTAATCCACTCATAGCCTTCGTTTTCAAGGCGCTGAGCTAATTCGGCGCCGCCGGATTTAACGATGCGTCCCTGCATCATCACGTGTACTTTATCCGGAGTAATGTAGTTTAAGAGACGCTGATAGTGAGTGATGATCAAGCAGCCGAAATCCGGGCTTTTCATGTCATTTACGCCTTTGGAAACGACTTTGAGTGCGTCGATATCAAGACCGGAGTCGATTTCGTCCAGGATAGCGATTTTTGGCTCCATCATGAGAAGCTGAAGAATTTCGTTACGCTTTTTCTCCCCGCCGGAGAACCCTTCGTTTAAGTAACGCTGGGAAAACGATTCGTCAATTTCAAGCATGTTCATTTTTTCATCCATCTGACGGATAAATTTCATCAGTTGAATTTCATTGCCTTCTCCACGTTTAGCGTTAATGGCCGAACGCATGAAGTCAGAGTTTGTTACACCGCTCACTTCGCTCGGATACTGCATAGCGAGGAACAGGCCTGCTCTTGCACGCTCGTCAACCTCCATGTCGAGAACGTCTTCTCCATCAAGAGTGATAGTACCTTTAGTGATTTCATACTTCGGGTGGCCCATCACTGCAGAAGCAAGGGTGGATTTACCCGTTCCGTTTGGTCCCATGATTGCGTGAATTTCTCCGCCGTTCATTTCCAGATCGAAACCTTTGATGATTTCAGTACCTTCAATTTCTACGTGCAAATTCTCAATTTTCAAGTTTGGCGCTGCCATTTTGCATACCTCCATATTTTGGAATCAAGCGGAAACCGCTGTTTTTTCTCTATTTATTATAATTATTATTTTATAACAAATGTAAACTGACTTCAAGCAAACTCGCTTTCTCTCCCGATATATTTCATTTTTTTGCTACTATATGGCAAAAAACCAACGGGAAATAAATGAGAATACATCCTCTTCATTCTCAATAAAAGCGTTCATACAAAAAGGAGGGCACCTATACAAACCATTTGCAGGAACGACCCTCCCTATTCAATGCTTTTCTTCATTCACTCTTACAGTATACCAAACCTCACCGAGAAGTAAAAAAGGAAAAACTTTTTCAATGAAGATTCTCTTCTATTTTTCCCCCAATGTAAAAAACCGGACTCAGTAAACGAGTCCGGTCTGACCGCTATTCCTGCTCTGCAGGAATGACGGCTCCGTCATATTCTTCTTCAATAAATTCCTGGGTTTCATCCGACTGCAGCACTTCTACAAGCGTCTGAATTGTTTCATTGTCTTCATCCTCTGCCCGGGCTGCTATCACATTCACATACGGATTATCTTCCGGACTTTCAAGCGCAATGGCATCCTCCTGAGGATTCAGCTCTGCATCAATTGCATAGTTGGAATTGATGAATACTGCATCCCCTTCGCCGTTATTGTACACCTGCGGAAGCGTAGCCGCATCAATGTCCGCCTGGAACTGCAGGTCTTTTGGATTTTCGGCAATATCATCCACTGTGGCTTCAACGCCGGCGCCTTCTTCAAGCGTGAGGACGCCTTCCTGCTCAAGCATCTGCAGGATCCGGCCGTGGTCTGCAACCGAGTTACTCATAATTATTTCTGCTCCGTCCGGAAGGGCATCAAGGCTGTCATACTCCTGGGAATAAACACCGATTGGCTCGATATGAATGCCGCCCATATTAACGAAGTCAAACTCTTCATTTTCTTCCATCTGATCTTCAAGATAAGGAATATGCTGAAAATAGTTTGCATCAATTTCTTCCGAAGCAAGCGCTTCGTTTGGAACAATATAGTCATTGAATGTTTCGATTTCAAGCTCTACATTTTCTTCCGACAGCTGGTCTTCGGCAAACTCCAGAATTTCTGCGTGCGGGACGCTTGTAGCCCCTACCGTAAGTGTCTGTGTTTCTTCTTCGGAACCGCCGCCTGACTCTGAATCAGAGCCGCAGGCTGCCAGTACTGCCGTAGAAAGTAGTGAAACGCCAAGTAGTGTTTTTTTCATGAAAAATTCCCCCATTAATATAATAATTATCGTTTATCTATCTGTCTCGTCCAAATATCGCCGATCCATTGCAGAATGAAGACAATAACAAGAATCAGCACTGTAGCAACAAATACTACTTCATTATTGCTGCGCTGGAACCCTTCCTGATAGGCAAGGTTCCCAAGGCCTCCGCCGCCTACAACACCGGCCATGGCAGTATAGCTGACCAGCGTAATACCAGTCACGGTGATGCCGGAGATTAAGGACGGCAGCGCTTCCGGCAGAAGCACTTTTTGAATGATCTGCCACTGGCTCGCTCCCATTGCCTGAGAGGCTTCAATAACGCCCTTATCCACTTCTCTAAGTCCAATTTCCACCAGGCGGGCGTAAAACGGAGCTGCGCCGATAATCAGTGCCGGCAGTGCTGCACTCGGGCCCAGCATCGTACCAAGCAGGAAGGTTGTAAACGGAATAAGCAGAATGATCAGGATAATAAATGGAATAGAGCGGAAAATATTAACGATCGCTGCTGTCACTGTGTGCACCGGCTTGTTTTCCCACATGTTCCCTTTATCTGTTAAATACAGAAGAACTCCGAGTATTGTCCCAAGTAAAAATGTGGCTGCTACCGCAATCAGACTCATATAGATGGTTTCCCACGTAGCAACCCACATGTTTTCCCAATTAATTTCTTCCATCCATGTGTTAAGCACGCTCCATCACCTCTGCTTCTATTTCTTCCTCGCGGAGGTAGTTCAGCGCTTTGTCTATTTCTTCACTGCTGCCTTTGATGCGGATAAACAGGGAACCGTAGCTGCCGCGCTGCGTCTGGGAAATTTTTCCCTGAATAATATTTACGTCCACATCAAACTGGCGGATGACTTTGGAAATGAACGGCTGCTCTGCCTTGTTTTCCAAAAATTTCAGCTGCACAACTGTGCCGGTTTCTTCTTCATTGAATACGATTTCCGACGCGTCTTCCTCCGGCTCCGTAATCTGACGAACAAATTCTTTAGTCATATATTCCTTCGGGTTCCGGAATACCTGAAGTACAGGCCCTTCTTCCACGACTTTGCCGTTTTCCATTACTGCCACCCGGTGACAGATTTTACGGATCACGTGCATTTCGTGCGTGATCAGCACAATGGTAAGCCCCAGCTTTTTATTAATGTCTGTGAGCAGAGCAAGAATAGAATCTGTTGTTTTCGGATCCAGCGCCGAGGTCGCTTCATCGCACAGCAGCACCTTCGGATTGTTTGCAAGGGCTCTTGCAATGCCGACCCGCTGCTTCTGTCCCCCGCTCAGCTGGGAAGGGTACGAGTCCTCCCGGCCTTCGAGGCCGACAAGGTTCACCAGCTCCTGCACACGTCTCGCCCGTTCCTGTTTTGACTGTTTTGCAATTTCGAGCGGAAACGCAATGTTTTCTGCTACCGTCCGGGACCACAGCAGATTAAAATGCTGAAACACCATGCCAATTTCCTGGCGGGCGCTGCGCAGAGACTGTCCCTTCAGGGAAGTGATGGTTTCCCCTTCAATGGTTACTTCACCGCTGGTGGCGGTTTCGAGCTTATTTAACAGCCTCACAAGCGTACTTTTGCCTGCGCCGCTGTAGCCGATAATGCCGAAAATTTCTCCTTCATCAATAGAAAGGCTGACGTTGTCTACGGCGGTGACGGTTTGTGTTTTTGTCTGAAAGGCTTTGGATAAACCTTTTAATTCGATCATACCGCTCTCTCCTTCATCGCTTTTCTTTATCTTTATTAAAACGATGTAATTAGTATGTTTTAAATCGTCATGATTCCGGCAATAATTCTTTTCCATACCGGACCATAAAGAAAAAACCCTTCTGCACACGAGCAGAAAGGTTTTAAAGGATCCTTTCCACTCATCTTGCAGACGTTTGCCTGCAGGAATTGGCACCATGTCTGCTTATGCAGACTGGTTGCCGGGTTTCACAGGGCCAGCCCCTCCACCTCTCTTGATAAGTGAACGATGATTATCCGTTCATATTTGACGATGCTACTGATAATAGCACCTTTGCCTGTAAGCGTCAACCTTTTAGTTCCTGTCCCTGCAAGGCTCGAAAACAGCTGCTTATAAAAAGGAGCTGCCTCCCAAAAGGCCAGCTCCTATGTAAATCAGTATTAATCGTCGCTTACCATGTCCGAATACTGGGCAGGTGACATCAGGTCATCCAATTCACTTTCATTGGAGGGTTCTACCACAATCATCCAGGCTTTTTCATACGGAGATTCGTTGACAAACTCAGGAGAATCATCCAGGTCTTCATTAATTTCTACGACCTTTCCTGTAACCGGGGCGTAAAGCTCTGAGACCGTTTTAACAGATTCTACACTTCCAAATGGCTCTCCGGCTTCGAGTTCATCTCCTACTTCCGGAAGTTCCACGAATACAATATCGCCAAGCTCGGACTGGGCAAAATCTGTCACACCGACGCGAAGACGGCCGTCTTCTTTTTTCACCCATTCATGTTCTTCTGAATATAAAAGTTCATCTGGTACACTCATACACAATCATCCTCCTTCAAATGAATACTATTACGCTTTCCACTTTTCCTCAAAAACTGGTTCCTTAAACCCGAGGGTAACACTCTCGCCGTCTGTCACAATAGGCCTTTTTAAAAGCATTCCGTCAGAAGCGAGCCATTCCAGAATCTCTTCTTCAGATGCTTCCGGCAGCCGTGTTTTCAGGTCCATTTCCCGGTACTTCTTCCCACTGGTGTTAAAGAACTGCTTCCATTCAAGTCCTTCCTCTTCTTTCCATGCCTTTAATTCTTTTTTCGAAGGCGGATGTTCCACAATATGATACTCGTCAAAAGAAATATTCTCTGTTTCCAGCCACTTTTTTGCTTTGCGGCATGTACTGCACGGGGGATACCCGTAAAAAGTAAGTGCCAATGCCAGGCCTCCTCCATACGCTTTCTTCCCTTTTATTGTAGCGGAAACCTTCCTCATTGGAAAGTTTCATTTTGCTTTTTAATGCCGGACGAAGCCTTTAACACTCGATTAGATAAAGAGAGGAATTTAAAAGCAAAGACAGCGCTTCATATTTCACCGATCCTGTCCAGAAGGACGAAATTCATTCGCAAACTCCCGGCACATCAGAAAGTATACGAATATATACTAAGTGATCCAGAGATGATGTTACCGCTTAAAAAAAGTGAATTTTTTTAATATGCTTCCAGTACGCATCATATCCGCCTTAGAAGTTTTCCTTCTTATTTAATTATTTAAAATTTTCCGTTTCTAATGTTTATTCCTTTTTAAGCCGGGAATGTGTCTGACTGACCGGGGATTTAATCCTCTGGTTAAAATATAAAGGAGGTATTTGCAACAATGGCAGTCGATAAATATCCATCCAGACAGGGCGATCATAAGGAAATCATGGACCGGAAGGATCCGGTAGTCCACGGAAGCGCCGGCTATGATGGCCCATTGCAGCAGAAGGAACTGGACTTTTACGACGAGAACGGCTACCTCATGCTCCAGAAGCTGTTTACCGATGAGGAAGTTGAAATGATGAA
>NZ_JBQLID010000019.1:0-34989 GCF_056034405.1 Marinococcus sp. LNHM4E3-1
ACTGATCCAACTGAATGGTCGCTTCCCGGTAACGAGCTTCTTCCGCATTCCGCTTCATCATGCGCCATAACCCCTTTCCAGGCTATTTCTTTTTATCATAGCATAAAAAACTGCCGACACGCTCTAAAATTAGAGCCATTGTCGACAGTCTGAAGGAAAGCCGCCGGGGCTTTCCTTTTTCTTAATAGTACGGAGCGATCATAAAATAAACCACTACACCGGTAATGCTCACATACAGCCAAAGCGGCATCGTCCAACGGGCAATTTTACGGTGCTTCTGCACCTGATACGTAAAGCCTTTTAAAAATGTATAGATTGAAAGCGGCACGATCAATGCTGCCAAAATAATGTGAGAGATCAAAATAAAGTAATACACATATTGAATGATTCCTTCCCCGCCGTAGGACGTGCTCGATGCAAGGCTGTGGTACGCCAGATACGTGACGAGAAAAAGAGCGGTGGTCGAGAATGCCCCGTATATAAACCGGCGGTGCATTTTAATATTTTTTCTTAAAATAAAGTATAAAGCCCCGAGTAAAAATACAGTCGTAAAGCTGTTAAATATTGCATTCATCATCGGCAGAATGGTCAAATCGAAGCCGTTAAATGTCTGCCCGCCGCCTTCTACAAAAATCAAAACCGTGACGAGCCCGTTGATAATTACGCTGAGCAGTATCACGATCCACGTGTGCGTACGATTAGTTCGCTTCTGTTCTTCGGCTTTTAAATGCGACACGTATATTCCTCCTCTTCTCTGGTAGCGGTTATATTATACTAAATCACAGGGCTTTTTGCAGAGCCATGAATTAACAATCCAGTGAACGTTTTTTCTTTGCCATTGCTGCTTTCACATATTTTTCACATTTCATTATTTGTTCACGGGCGGACCAGTATTAAAAATTGACTTTTTCAGGCTGGAAATCTACGATTAATTATGTAAGAAAACGTGGAATTTTTAATTGCATTTATATTGAAGGAGTGACTTATTTTGCACTGGGGACTACGCATATTTGGCGTCATTACTTCCATCGGCATGCTTATTGTACTGCTGCAGGGAGCTCTGGTGACTAACACAGGGTCCGGGGAAGGCTGCGGTGCCACCTGGCCGCTTTGCTTTGGGGAAGTAGTACCTTCCAACCCTGCCGTCGCCACTATCATTGAATACAGCCACCGGCTCTGGTCAGGACTGATGGGACTTTTCGTTATTATTCTGGCTATCTGGTCGTCCGTGAAGCTTTCCCACTTACGGGAGACAAAATTTATGGCGCTGATGGCTGTATTGTTTATTATCTTTCAGGGATTAATGGGAGCCGGCGCTGTCATCTGGGGCAACTCGAGTCTCGTGCTCGCGCTTCATTTTGGCATCAGTGCCATTTCGCTTGCCACAGTTATCATGCTCACAATACTGGCATTTGAGGATAACGAGAAGCCATCGCTGCAGCCTAAAGTAACGAAAGGCTACCGCAGTTATCTGATCGCTACTATCGTCTATTCCTACGCCGTCATCTATACCGGCGCCTACGTGAAGCACTCCGGCGGATCAGAGATGGCCGGCTGGATCCATCGCGGTGCTGCTGTCGCTCTCATGATTGTCGTCGCAGTTCTGATGATTTGGACGCTGAAACGATTCAGGGCCTACACTTCCCTTGCTGCTATGAGTGTGATGACATTCGTTTTAATACTCGTTCAGGCAGGCGCAGGTATCGCTCTCCTTTTCGGAGCGCCTCATTTAACATCAGTGCTTATTCACGCGCTGACAATCAGCATTATTTTCACTATTATGACCTATATGCTCGTGATTATTACAAGGCGTCCCGCCCTTTCATCATCAGAGCTTACCAGCACCTCCAATAACATCAAGCAGAAAGAAGCAGGCCTTCATCATTAAAGGGCCTGCTTTTTTGCATTAGAAAAAGTCATACATAAATGGAGTGAACCCCGGGAGAACACGGTCAAGCAGCTCCAGCTGCTGTTTATTTCCTTTCACCAGCGACGTGCGCTCAGCTTCACGTACAGTGATATATCCCATAGCAATGGCGGTTAAGGTATTAATGGAAAGTTCGATGCCGGTGCGGTTTGAGAGAACTTCTTTAATTTCTGTCCGGCCCTCTTTCGATTTATACAGCTGCCAGCTCGTATTGTTCCAATCACAGAAGTCATCCTCCACATGCAGCACCAGAGACTCCTCGACCGGCAGATTCAACGGATACTGATGCAAAAATGGATATACATCGACAATCCTGGCCATAAAGTAGCTTTTTCTCGTTTCTTCAATTTTCGGCTCCGGCAGCAGATAACGGCTGGGATCATCAATAACTGGAGAAATTTTAGCGGTTTCAATCATGGAATCGTGATTCGCCAAAAACCGCCACAATTCTCTGCGGGCATCTTCATGCCAGGCCACGAATTCATGCACGGTCAACTGCTGCTCTTTTACCTCATACAGCACGTACCCGCTGTCAAAACCATTCGCATCAGTGTAAACAGCGGCATTTCCTTTTTTTCGCTGAAGCGTCCGGTTTTTCCACCACTGTTCAGACCGCGCAATCATGCCGGCATATTGTTTCGCCCACTTCTGATAGATATAGTCGAGAATCTGCCAGTCCTGCTGGTAGATTCGGCGAATACTGCCTTTTTCAGGCTCCCCAGTATCCGGAAGCTCGTTTTTCGTCACCGTCCAGTGCTTGGTATCACAGAACACCTCCCAGCCGAATTTCCGGTAAAAGGAAGTCGAAAATGGATAAAGCATCGAGATCGGAACCCCCCGGTCCCTCAAATCCACCAGTGCTTCCTTCAGCAATGAACGCACCAGGCTGCCCCGGCGCTTTTCCGGCCATGTTGCCACACCGGAAATTCCTCCCATCGGCATTTTTACATCCCCCAGGTAAACTACCGTGGGAAAAATAGCTACTTTAGAGAGGACCTTGCCCCGTTCGACCGCGACCCAGTTATCCTGGGGAACGATAGTCCGCCGCCTCTCCCGGCGCTGTTCTTCTGTTAAATGAATTTGAAAAGCATATTGGGCCAGATCCAGGCTCTGATCAATTTCTGATTTTTTCATACGGCGAATGTCCATGGCTTACTCTCCTTTAAACATTTCAATTGCTTTCTTTCGCTGTACCGAGTGGTCCACCTCAGGCTCCGGGTAGTCCTCTCCAAGGATACAGCCGTACTCCCGCTGCTGCTTTTCACTCATTTTCCACGGAGTATGAATATATTTTTTTGGAACTGACTGCAGCTCCGGCACATATTCACGAATATAATCGCCCTGCGGGTCAAAACGTTCACTCTGCCTCACTGGAGAAAAGACGCGGAAGTACGGTACCGCATCTGTACCAGTAGACGCAGCCCACTGCCATCCCCCGGCATTGGAAGAAGGATCATAATCAATCAGCCTTTCAGCAAAATACCTTTCCCCTTCTCTCCAGTCGATCAAATAATCCTTAGTTAAAAAGGAAGCAGCAATCATTCTTCCGCGGTTATGCATCCAGCCTATTTCATTTAACTGCCGCATACAGGCGTCTACAATCGGATAGCCGGTACGGCCTTCCTTCCACGTCTGCAGTCTTTTTTTATCATACTCCCACGGCAGATTCCGGTACGCCTCTTTCAGCTCCTTGTTTTTCAGCTCAGGACGTGTGGCGTGAATCATATTGTAATAATCTCTCCAGGCCAGTTCACTGACAAAAGCTTCAGCCCCGGGGTTCCCCTCTTCAAGCTGCTCTGAAAGGGCTTGATAAATCGTCCGAACTGACAGCCGGCCGGTTTTTAAGTAGGCAGAAAGCCGGCTCGTTCCGTCACTCGAAAGGGCATTGTTCGTTTCATGATACTCCGGGGCAATTTCCTCTACAAACGTTTCCAGCCGTTCCCGCCCGTCTTTCTCCGCAGTGCGCTCCCACGTCTTTTTGTTATTGTTCAAATAAGAAGACAGCTTATTATAAGCAGCCTTTTGCGGCAGTTCCAGACGCGCCTGCTTGCTGATAATACGATCGAGTCTGCATTCATACGGCTGTTCTTTTTCAAGCTGACGCCAGGCACGATAATAAGGAGTATAGACGGAATAGAATCCTCCGTCTTTTTTCTGCACTTCATCGGAGCGATGAAAATGAGCATCTTTATAGACATGTGCTTCTACGTTTTTCTGCTCCATTTCTTTTAATACCTGCTCGTCCCGCCGGGCCGCTTGCGGTGCTTCATCTTCATTAAAAAATAAATGCGCAAGCGCCGGAACTTTTTCTTTTAAGTACGTGAAAGCCTCATTCGCTGGACCGTGCAGAAAATATAATTGTATATGTTGATCATCGCATTCTTTACGAAATTTTTCTAGATTTTGAAAAAAATAATCATGATGAGGGCACGAATATTCATAAAAGTCTGGATCAAGATGAAAAACTAAAAACCACTGCCTGCCTCCTTCGGCTTCCACCCACCGCTGCATTTCATACATTGCCCGGTTATCTGTTAACCTTAAATCCCTTCGCATCCATAAAGCACTTACTTCAGTCATACACTCCGCTCCTTTTACACCCTAATGCTTCCTCTTCAATTCTATACCTTTTTTCCGTTTATTTTACGCTTTTTCCTGAAGAAAACATCCTTTTCGACAGATTTTTCCTTTCAGAAATATCCTCTCAGCGCTGAGAAGAAATCACTTTCGCTTTTTGTATTCATCATAAAAAAAGACCGGCCCGCCGGCCGATCTTTTTTAACTGTTATTCAAATTCGATAAGAAGATCTCCCGATTCAATCGGTTCATTATTTCCTACATACACGCCTTTAATTTTTCCATCAAATGGCGCCTGCACGGTTGTTTCCATCTTCATTGCTTCCGTAATCATGAGCTGGTCGCCTTTAGTCACTTCATCTCCCTCTTTTACAGAGGTTTTCAGCACAGTTCCAGGCATCGTCGCTCCGATTTGGTTAGGATTTGATTTGTCTACTTTCGGACGCACGCTGGCATCCACTTTAGCGTTTTTATCCTTCACAACTACTTCACGGGATTGTCCGTTCAATTCAAAATACACGTTTCTATGACCCGTTTCATCCGGCTCTGATACAGAGATGAGCTTCACGATCAGCGTCTTTCCTTTTTCAATTTCCACTTCCACTGTCTCTCCGAGCTCCAGCCCGTAGAAAAATGTCGGTGTATCCAGCACAGACACATCACTGAAGCTTTGACGGAACTGTTCAAACTCCATGTATACTTTTGGATACATCGCATAGGAAATCATATCATGGCTCGTCACTGGCCGGTCGAGTGTATTAAAGAGCTCTTCTTCAATAGCTTTAAAGTCGACCGGTTCGAGGTTTTCACCCGGACGGTTCGTAATAGGAGTACGGTCCTTCAAAATAATTTTTTGAAGTTTTTCCGGGAAGCCCTGGTGCGGCTGCCCTAAATACCCCTGGAAGAATTCCACTACGGAGTCCGGGAAATCGAGGTTCTGGCCGTTATCGTACACGTCTTCTTCTGTCAGATCGTTTTGAACCATATACAGTGCCATATCCCCGACAATTTTCGACGACGGTGTTACTTTTACAACATCTCCAAACATGTCATTCACACGGCGGTACATTTTTTTAACTTCACGCCAGCGGTCGCCAAGGCCTACCGCTTTAGCCTGCTGCTGCAGATTGCTGTACTGACCGCCCGGCATTTCGTGTTCATATACCTCAGGTGCAGGCGAACGCATGCCGCTTTCAAATCCCTGGTAGTATTCACGGGTCGTATCCCAGAAGTCACTGAGCTCCTGCAGGGCGCCAACATCAATCTTCGGCTGGCGCTTATTTCCGGACAGGGCATAGTACAGACCGTCTGCGCTTGGCTGGGAAGTAAGACCTGCCATGGAGCTTTCAGCCACATCCACAATATCCACTCCTGCTTCAACGGCGCGGGCATATGTGAAAATACCATTGCCGCTCGTGTCATGCGTATGCAGGTGAACTGGGATGGAAATCGAATCTTTTAGTTCAGAGACAAGCTGGTACGCGGCTTCCGGCTTTAACAGGCCTGCCATATCCTTGATGCCCAGAATGTGGGCGCCAGCGTTTTCAAGCTCTTTTGCAAGATTCTTATAGTATTTCAGGTCATATTTTTCCCGTTTCGGATCGAGAATATCCCCTGTATAACACATAGCTGCCTCAGCAATTTTGTTTGTCTGGCGCACTTCATCAATCGTAAGCGTCATGCCTTTCAGCCAGTTAAGAGAATCAAAGATACGGAACACATCGATACCGGCATGTGCTGATTTATGAACAAATTCTTTAATCAGGTTATCCGGATAGTTTTTGTATCCGACAGCGTTTGAAGAGCGGAAAAGCATCTGCAGAAGCGTGTTCGGCATACGCTCACGAAGTTCAATCAGCCGGGTCCACGGATCTTCATGCAGAAAACGCATGGCCACATCAAAGGTGGCTCCGCCCCACATCTCCGAGGAGAATAAGTTAGGGAGCATCCGGGAGGTCGGCTCTGCGATACGCTTCAGATCGTCGCTTCGGACCCTGGTAGCAAGCAGCGACTGGTGGGCGTCGCGGAACGTGGTATCGGTCAAAAGCACTTCGTTCTGCTCCTTCACCCAGTTCGCAAGCCCCTCCGGTCCCTGTTCATCGAGAATCTGCTTCGTTCCTCTCGGTATCGGTTTTTTCTTATCGATCTTTGGCACTACCGGCTTGTTGAGCGTTGGCTTTGGTGTATTTTCAAGCCCTGGGTACCCGTTTACAATTGTCTCACCGATAAATGTGAGCATTTTCGTACCCCGGTCCTGACGCACCGGGAATACAAACAGCTCTGGACTCGAATCAATAAAGGAGGTGTCATAGGTCCCGTTAATGAACTTATCGTGCTGGACGACATTTTCCAGAAACGGAATGTTTGTACGAATACCCCGGATCCGGAATTCCCGCAGGTTCCGGAGCATTTTTTCAGAAGCTCCTTCAAACGTACGTGCCCATGTGGATACCTTCACGAGCAGCGAATCGTAATACGGGGAAATGATCGCGCCCTGGAAACCGTTACCAGCGTCCAGTCTCACCCCAAAGCCGCCGCTTGAACGGTAAGCCATGATGCGTCCGGTATCCGGCATGAAATCATTCGCAGGATCCTCCGTGGTCACCCGGGACTGAATAGCATACCCGAACGTTTTAATATCCTTTTGCTCCGGAATATCTATGGAGTCGTCGTGCAGCGTGCCCCCATCAGCAATTTTCAGCTGGGACTGAACGATGTCCACGCCGGTAATCATTTCTGTGATTGTGTGCTCCACCTGAACACGCGGGTTCACTTCAATGAAGAAGAACTCACCCTTATCGTTTACGAGAAACTCTACCGTACCCGCGTTCACATATTCAATATTTTTAGCGAGCTGAACAGCTGCATCGCAAATACGTTCCCGCAGCGACTCATCGAGCGCAATACTCGGTGCTACCTCCACTACCTTCTGGTGACGGCGCTGAATGGAGCAGTCCCGCTCGTATAAATGTATAACGTTTCCTGCTTTATCACCGAGCACCTGTACTTCGATATGCTTTGGATTTTCCACGAATTTTTCAACGTAAACAATGTCGTTGCCAAAAGCAGATTTTGCTTCGGATTTCGCCCGGTCGTAAGCATCCTCCAGGGATTCCGCATCTCGGACGATACGCATGCCGCGCCCGCCGCCGCCAAGGGAAGCTTTAATCATGATCGGGAAGCCGTGCTTGTCAGTAAAATCTTTTACTTCCTCTACACTGTCTACCGGCCCGTCACTTCCCGGAATAACAGGTAGATCGGCAGCGATAGCTGTTTCTCTTGCTTTAACTTTATCACCGAACATTTCCAGGTGACGGGTCTCAGGCCCAATAAAGGTGATGCCCTCTTCGTCACACCTTCTGGCAAAATCAATATTTTCAGAAAGAAAACCGTAGCCTGGATGTATAGCATCGACACCATTCTCTTTTGCCGTACGGATAATATCTTCAATATCCAGGTATGCATCGATCGGCTTCTGCCCTTCGCCAACTAAGTATGCTTCATCTGCTTTATAACGGTGAAAGGCGCCTACATCTTCATTGGAATAAATAGCCACGGTGCGTATATGTAATTCGGTGCACGCCCGAAATATGCGTATAGCAATTTCACCGCGGTTTGCTACTAATACCTTTTTAATATTCTCTAGACCGTTCATCCTTCTCCTCCTCTTATCTAATGCATCTCCTGCAGGATGTATCTATCTTATCCCGATAGGTTCAATCAGAATTATCTTCAATAACTGATAATTCTAAATATAAATTATCATACGCAAGAACCAGGCCATCTGTCAAAGTAATATTCTCATTTTTTAAAAATTTATGCCTATTTTGATTATGGGCGGCTCCTGCGTAACGTTTCTTTACCCTGTTTTTCATCCGCGTAAAACTTTTAATTAAAAATATAGCTGTTTGTAAAAAAACCAAGCTATTCAATTAGAATAGCTTGGCTCATCCACCGACTGTTGCTTCATGAAAAGCAGCAAGTTTCCGTTCGAGTTCAGAAAGAATTTGTTTACCGGTATGTTCGTCGATGAGATTCAAACGAATGGCAAAATCAATTTCTCTTGAAAGGCCAAACATTTGTGTATCAAGCACCTCTTCGTAAAGCGGGCATTGAGGCATTGTCAGGTTGTCCATCTGTACTTCAATAAGTTTTCTAATTTTCTCAGCATCTGCTTTTAATAAAGCATACGCTTTCTCACTATGTTCTGTTGCTGCCCTCATGCTCAAGGCAATCCCTCCTACAAGCTGACTCCTTCTATTCATCTTATCTGTTCATTAAAAAAAAAGCAAGATGGTTTGCGTATAAAATCTTGATTCTTCAGACTATATGCCATAACCTCCGGGGGCAGCAATAGCTTCTGCTTTTTCTCTATTACCCGGTTGTGGTAGCATAAAAACCAGTTCCTATCAGCAGTTATTAAATTGGAGGAGTTCCTCATGAATTTCATTGTAATGATTCAGGGAAATGTTCATTTCCCAATCACCCTCGATCCTACTACCTGGATCTTTGACGACCGTAAAATTGATCTCGATACGTATTTTGATACCGATCCCTCCGCTGAAGAACAGCCTTCCACGGAAGCTGATCATACAGCCAGAAGATTTGCAAGAGACCGCGAGGAAGGATCCAACGCTCCGGATCCGGATCCTGGCCGGGGACGCACCAATAAGGTACGCAATAAAAAAGAAGCTATCATTAATGGCTCATTTGGCATCAGATTTGAGCCGTTTTTGGAGAACGCCGAACCGAAAGAAGATGCCAGCCACGTCGTTGTGGAAACTGAAGCACAAACTCATCTCGTGTCTCTCGAGGAAGCGAAAAATTTTATCTTAGCCTTTTCCCATAAAGGAAGCCCGTTGAAAGAAGACGGACCGGTCCATATTTATTACGGCGACGGATCTAATAAAGCCGATCCTATTCGGCACGTGACAGGGTTCCGGGTAAAATAATCAGAAATGACAGCTGGAGCAACCCCAGCTGTCGTTTCTTTATAATATATCTGCTGCAAGCTGGGCAAGGCCGGAGCGTTCCCCTTTTTCCAGTTTTACATGCCCGCTGATTCCTTGGTTTTTAAACATTTCAACCACATAAGCGAGTCCATTGTTCAGTTCATCAAGATACGGATGGTCGATCTGAGCCGGGTCGCCGAGAAAAACAATTTTACTGCCTTCCCCTACCCTTGTCAGTATCGTTTTCACTTCATGCTTTGTCAGGTTTTGGGCTTCATCAATAATAATATACTGATCTGGAATGCTGCGCCCTCGGATATAAGTTAAAGCTTCCACTTGGATTGACCCCATTCCGGCGAGAATGGAATCGAGCTCTCCGGGCTTCTTGGCATTAAATAAATACTCCAGGTTATCGTAGATAGGCTGCATCCAGGGACGCAGCTTTTCATCCTTTTCTCCCGGTAGATACCCTATATCCTTCCCAAGCGGCACGACAGGCCTTGCCACCAAAAGCTTATGGTAACGCTCCATATCTTCAATCTGCAGCAAACCGGCCGCTAGAGTTAACAGGGTCTTTCCAGTTCCTGCCCGTCCGGTTAACGTCACAAGCGGGATGTCTTCTCTGAGCAGCAGCTCAAGCGCCATCTTCTGTTCCACATTTTTCGGGCGGATGCCCCATACATGGTCGATATCGGAAGTAAATTTGCGAATTCTTTTTCCGGATTCATCAACTTTTGCAAGAGCCGAAGAGCTGCTCAGGGCGTCTCTTAAAATGAGAAATTCATGAGGGCAGAAGCCTTCTTCCGAAACTTCTTCAGAGGCCAGTGAGCCTTCCTCGAAAAAAGCGTCAAGCAGCGGCCTGTCCACCGTCAGCGTCTGATGCCCTTTGTAAATATTGTCATATTGAGTGACACGGTCATTCAGAAAGTCTTCGGCCGTTATGCCGAGTGCATCTGCTTTCACGCGCACAAGAGCATCTTTGCTGATAATGACAACATGGTAATCTCCCATCAGCTCGTATTCGTCCTTTAAATTTTGAGCCACTGCCAAAATTCGGTTGTCATTGGTTACCTCGATAAAGGTATCTTTCATGCTTTCATACGAACGGTGATTCAGTTCCACACGCAGTGTGCCTCCTGAACCAAGAGGAACTCCTTCATGCAGTCTGCCCTTTCCACGGAAGCGGTCCAAAATTCTTGCTGTTTCTCTCGCATTCCTTCCAAGTTCATCCATTAATCGCTTTTTGGAATCAATTTCTTCCAATACTACAGCTGGAATTACGACATGATGTTCATCAAACTGATAAATTGCCTGGGGATCCTGGAGCAGTACGTTCGTATCTAAAACGTAAATTTTTTTCATATAAGGTGCTTCCCCCTATCTTATCTCTATCGGGATATTATATTCCGTTTATGTTCCTCATAGCTTCAAGTACTTTATTGTCTAACTCTTCCGCCGCTTCCGGGTCATATGTCTTTTCAAACACCGGTCCGCGGAGCATTTTTGATCCATAGAACATTACGTCCTTCACTTCCACAACATCCACTTCTATAAGCGCAAGCGGAAAAGAAATTCCACTTACTTCAGTTGTTAAAATTTTTCCTTTACCTGCAATGGAATACGTAGTGCCTCCGCCGATGACAGTCATTGCCATGCCAGGTGTCTCCCGCAGATTTTTCACAGCAGACGCCCGGGCATCAACAGCAAACCGGAGAATCCTCGGAGAAGCTGCATAAACCCATGAAACAGCGTGAACATCCGGGGTGGAACTTTTTGGTTCGATAGTAGAAACCGTCACATATTGTTCCTGCTTTAATAAATGGACGATTTCTTCGGGTAGTTCGTCAAATACTCGACTAGCCATATGTATCCCCCCTTATATGTATAATAGTACCATTTTGATCAGAAAATTTGTCCATTCTTTTTCGGATTTCTCCGTTTATTTTTTTCTGTTTCATTCATCTAAGGCTCGTTCTGTTCTCAAAGCAGCGCCCGTGTTATACTTGATGCATATCTTTTGGCTGAGCAAAGCAGAGGTGAAACGAAATGATGCGCGTAAAGTGCGTAATCTGCGATGAAATTCATAAATTGGACGATGAAAATCCGGAAGCAAAAAAAATTCGGAACCGGCCGATTCACACGTATATGTGCCCCGAATGCCATGAACGCATTACTAACCGGACGAATGAGCGAAAGGCTACCGGCCATTTCCATCTGTACCGGGATCCGGTGAAAAATAACAACTGGTAATAGCGGCATCATACAGCTCCACCGCTTTTCAATTAAATGTTTTCTAAAATAAAAATTCCGGCTGCAGTAAAAACTGCAGCCGGAATTTTTATTATTTGGAAACGCTCTGGCGTTTTTCTTCGCGCTCGCGCTCGCCTTTTTGGAGAATTTTCTTTCTGAGGCGGATAGAATCCGGAGTAACTTCGCAGTACTCATCTGCGTTTAAATACTCAAGAGCTTCTTCAAGTGTTAGAATCCGTGGTCGTTTCATCGTTACGGTCTGATCTTTGTTAGCTGAACGCACGTTTGTTTGCTGCTTCGCTTTTGTAACGTTTACAGCCAAATCATTTTCCCGGCTGTGCTCGCCGACAATCATGCCTTCGTAAATTTCAGTACCCGGTTCAACAAACATTGTACCGCGGTCTTCAAGCTGCATCATACTGTAAGGAGTCGCTTTTCCATTTTCCATGGAAACGAGCACTCCCTGACGGCGGCCGCCAATCTGCTCTTTAATATACGGACGATATTCTTCAAACGTATGGTTCAGGATACCGTAACCTTTAGTCTGGGATAGGAATTCGTTCGTATATCCAACCAGACCACGGGATGGAATCATGAAATCGATCCGGACCTGGCCATCGCCTTTATTGACCATGTTTTCCATTTCGCCTTTACGCTCACCGAGAGACTCCATAACCGCTCCGGTATAGTCTTCCGGCACATCAACCTGCAGACGCTCATACGGTTCACAGAGTACACCGTCCACTTCTTTAACGATTACCTGCGGCTTGGATACCTGGAGCTCAAAATCCTCGCGGCGCAGGTTTTCAATTAAGATGGATAAGTGAAGCTCACCGCGTCCGGAAATCAACCATGCGTCCGGACTGTCCGTCTGCTCGACCCTTAGACTTACGTCGGTTTCGAGCTGCGTAAGCAGCCGCTCTTCAATTTTACGGCTCGTAATTTTAGAGCCTTCGCGTCCGGCAAACGGACTGTTGTTCACAAGAATAGTCATTTGAAGTGTCGGTTCGTCAATACGGAGTACCGGCAGTGCTTCCTGATGATCGACCGGGCACATTGTTTCTCCGACCATGATATCTTCCACTCCGGAAATAGCTACGAGATCTCCTGCCTTGGCTTCGCTGATTTCTTCTTTTTTCAGACCGAAGAAACCAAACATTTTGGAAATCCGGAACTTTTTCACCGTACCGTCAAGCTTGACCAGCGCGGCATGATCACCTGTCCGGAGCGTCCCGCGGAACACTCTTCCTACGCCGATTCTTCCAAGGTAGTCATTATAATCAAGCATCGCTATCTGGAACTGGAACGGCTCATCGCTGTTATCAAAAGGAACCGGCACGTTATCTGAAATCATGCGGAAAATAACATCCATGTCCTCGTCCTGTTGTTCAGGATCTTCGCTGGCTGTTCCGTTAATAGCAGAAGCATAAACAACTGGAAAATCGATTTGGTCTTCGTTAGCTCCAAGCTCGATAAACAGGTCCAGCACTTCATCCACAACTTCTGACGGACGGGCCATATCGCGGTCGATTTTGTTTACTACTACCACCGGGGTTAAGTTCTGCTCCAGTGCTTTTTTCAAAACAAAACGCGTCTGCGGCATGCAGCCCTCGTAGGCGTCTACAACAAGCAGTACGCCATCCACCATTTTCATGATGCGTTCAACTTCCCCGCCAAAATCCGCGTGGCCGGGAGTATCAAGAATATTGATACGCGTATCATGGTATTTCACCGCTGTGTTTTTGGCCAGAATTGTAATGCCGCGTTCTTTTTCAATATCGTTTGTGTCCATTGCCCGCTCGTCTACCTGTTCATTTTCCCGAAATGTTCCTGATTGACGAAGAAGCTGGTCGACGAGGGTTGTTTTCCCGTGGTCAACGTGGGCAATAATCGCGATATTGCGAATATCTTTGCGTAAAACTGTCACTATAAATCTCTCCTATTCTCTTGCTGCAATCATAACAAACCCTGGCGCTCGACGAGATCGTCTTCCATAAAGCCAGGGTTCTCATTGCCATTTTTATCTGAGTTCCTACCATTTACATTTTACATTGTCAGTATAACATATGACGGGTTTCATTGAAGAAACGCCGCCTGGCAAGTTACCATCACAGACACTACTTTCTTCAATATAACATAAACCATTCCTGAATCAAAGCCGGCTGTACTTATTTGAGTTTTCTTTCCAAAGCCGATAAAATAATAACAGTATTATTTTAAAGGAAGAAGGGACTCTATGACAAAACTACAGTGGTTATACCTGCTGCTTGCAGCGTTAGCTATTTTTGGCATCGCCTCTATTGGGATTGCTATAGCCGAAGCTTCCATTATTATTGCTGTTATATCCATCGCTGTAACGTGCTCAGCCTTTTATTTTGCCAGAAAGCTGAAAGCAAATTCTGCATCGTAGCCAAAAATCAGTACGGGGGATCAGCTGTTCAGCATCCCCCGTATTTTTTCCTGCAGAGCCGGACGGCCCGCCAGATACGGGCCTTTTTCAAGCATTGACGGCCGCTGGTTATCGATCGTCGAAATATCCGCCCCCACTTCCCTTAACAACACTTCTGCCCCGGCAAAATCCCACGGTGCAAGCCACAGGTTCACATAGGAATCAAGACGCCCGCATGCTACATAGCAAAGTTCAATTGCAGCAGAGCCATAGGCCCTGGTGCTTCTTGATTCATCCACAATATTACGCATCTGTCTGGCATAAGGAATTTTTTCGTTTTTAATCCACCTGGCGTTAATACCTACAATTGATTCATTTAATTCTGCCGGCTTCAGCTTTGGCAGCTTGACATCGTTGCGGTACGCACCTCTTCCTTCCAGTGCGGTAAACCATTCGTCTGCCATGACATCATAGACAATGCCAACTTTGCCGATGCCATTTTCAAAAACAGCCAGGGATACAGCAAAATTAAACTGCTGATGTACAAAATTCGTCGTTCCATCGATTGGATCTATAATCCAGATAATATCGTCGGTATCCATAATATCCGCTCCGGCTTCTTCTTCTCCTAAAATACGATGACCAGGGTATTCCTCCATGATCTTTTTTGTTAACAGCCGCTCAATTTTGAAATCCATTTCTGTGACTAAATCATTTGGATTCGATTTTGTTTCTATAATTAAGCTTTCCTTCAGGGAAGCGCGTAGCAGCTCCCCGGCTTCCTGTATCCATTGTACAGCCTTCTGCTGCATTGCTGACCAATTCTCTTCCATTATAATCCTCTCCGCTTCTTCCTTATGTATATGAGTTTATGTTCCCTCAATACAGCAAATTTATGCACCAATTTCTTCATAAAAAAGCCCGGACTGCTGTAATGCAGCCCGGACCTTCTTACTTTATATTATACTTCCAGCCGAATCCACTCCTGGCGTAATTGCTCTAAGCGGTATTTGCTGGCATGAATGGATGTTAAATCTTCTTCTGCCATGGCGTCATGAAGGGTTACCAGTTCATAATCAATTTCTAAGCGCAGTACCGGGATTCGTTCTTCTGCATCTCTACGTTTAAACGCCTGAATTACTTGTTCCAAGTTTCCCACACCCCTTAATGGAATAATAATGTTTCGAGCTGAAAGTTAACGACGCTGGCAATTCTTCTCAGAATGTTCAGAAAATATAAGATACAGAACTATCTCTATTGTTCAGAAATTATATTCTGTAACAGTCTCTCCTTACTGTGTTTCCTGTGTATCTAACGATATACTGGCAACGCTTGAGTAATCGTTATTCTTTAAGGATTATTGGAATTATAAAACCTTTTTACCGGAAACGCAAGAAAAACACACAAAAATTTTCAGTATTTTTAAATAATTGCGTTTTCTCCATGATTCAATTGGTTGCCGGAGGCCCAGATTTTCAGTATGCTTGAGGACAGACCAATTGAAAAAGGAGCAGTCATTACATGAGCAGACAGCATTTCACCAAAAATGATTTTACTATTATGCAGGCAGAAGGTCTTGAAAACCGCATGACTCAAATCCGGAACGACATTCAACCAGTTTTTTCCCGCCTGGCAGAACCGCTGGCTGAAGATCTTTCCACAGATACGGGCGAAGAATTGTTTACTCATATTGCAAAACATGCCAGACGTTCTGTGCATCCTCCGGAGAGCACCTGGTTCGGTATTGCCCCGGATAAAAGAGGCTACAAAAAGCATCCTCATTTCCAGGTCGGACTTTTTGATGACCATTTATTCGCCTGGCTGACTCACATGTACGAAGTACCGGAAAAAGCGGATATCGGTGAAAAGTATCTCGACCGCCTCTCTCAGCTTACTTCCCTTCCGGACGACTATAAAATTTCCCCGGACCATACGAAACCGGACGCATTCTTTATTCATGAAAATAAGGATAAGGTCATTCACACCCTTGAGCGTGTAAGGGATGTAAAAAAAGCAGAACTTCTGATTGGCCGTCAGTTTGATGCAGAAACGGCTGCTTCCTGGAACGAAGATGAAACGTACGATTATATTTATAGTACATTCAGGGAACTCCTTCCTTTATATCAGCTGTCATTGCAGACAGTATAAAAATGCCGGACGCTCTATTCTGAGCGCCCGGTCATATTAATTTTTTCCCCTGCTTCTGCTTTTTTTGCCGCCTGCACCGTTTTCCAGCAATTCACTTCAGCATCCTCATCAAACTGGCGGAACATCTGCTTTTCCTCGCTTTTACTCGGCACGATTTCTTTAAATTTCCCATACAGTTCTAAAATATCCTCCCGGGGCACAGCTTTACCGTGTGCTGTTTCAATCACTTGAAAAAACGTGGTCACATCGATAATTTCCTGTGTAGTCCACTCCATGGAGATGGGTATATTAACATTTTCTTTCATCGCTGCTTCCCCCTTCGGTAATATTCTAGCAAATCCCGGCCGGAACGTCTCACAAAGTTATTTATTGACGGCAGGAAATCTGCTATAATTTGAATGTTTTTGAACGCATTGGAGGGACACATATGAACAGACAGCAGCTTACTCCGATATTCACTAAATTAAAAGAGCATATCCAGGCGCAGCCCGTGCCTTTCCACATCCCCGGGCACAAAAACGGCACTGGAATGGATGAAGAGTTTCGTGAATTTATCGGCAGTAATATATTAAATATGGACTTAATTAATATCGAACCGCTTGATGATCTGCATCACCCTTCCGGCGTTATTGATGAAGCACAGAAGCTTGCCGCAGAAGCCTTCGGTGCCGACTATACCTTTTTTTCTGTTCAGGGAACAAGCGGTGCCATTATGACGATGATCTTATCTGTTTGTGCTCCGGGAGACAAAATTCTCGTTCCGAGAAATGTGCACAAATCGATTATGAATGCGATCATTTTTTCAGGAGCCGTCCCGGTATTTATGTATCCGGCGCTCGATGAAGAGTTCGGTATTTCGCACGGTATTACACCTTTAACAACACAGCATGCTCTCGACAGGCATCCTGATGCGAAAGCCCTGCTTGTGATTAACCCGACATATTTCGGTTTTTCCTCCGACCTGGGTGCCATTGCAGAAACCGCTCACCAGTACGATGTACCAGTCCTGGTCGATGAAGCTCACGGAGTGCACATTCATTTCCACGAAAGCCTTCCTCCTTCAGCCATGGAGGCGGGTGCTGACATGGCTGCTACAAGCGTGCATAAGCTCGGGGGATCAATGACCCAGAGCTCTGTATTAAATGTCCAGGGCCCCCGGGTTTCCATTGCTCACGTTCAGGCGGTCTTCAGCATGCTGACTACAACATCTACGTCGTATCCACTTCTGGCCTCGCTCGACACTGCACGCAGACAGCTTGCTTTAAAGGGACACAGGCTGATAGAAAATACGCTTGAACTCGCTGAAGAAGCCAGAGCCTCTATTAATTCCATTAACGGCCTCTACTGTGCGGGCGCTGAAATGCTTGAACAGAACACTGTCACCGCCATGGATCCGACAAAGCTGTTAATTTCTGTTCAACAGCTTGGCATCAATGGCTATGAAGCTGAAAAATGGCTGCGAAAGCATTATCGTATTGAAGTAGAGCTCTCTGATTTGTATAACATTCTATGCATTATCAGCTTTGGCGATACAAAAAAAGAAGCATCGCTTCTTGTACAGGCAATGAAGGATCTCGCCCGGGAGTATTATGCTCCTGAGTCCTACACGGCTCCGGCAGTATTAAAGCTTCCGTCTATCCCGACACTATCCATTGCTCCCCGTGATGCATTCTACGCCGAAAAAGAGACAATTGCACTTTCAGAAAGCGCCGGCCGGATTATCGCAGAATTTATTATGATCTACCCGCCGGGCATCCCGGTGCTTCTTCCAGGCGAAATTATTACCCAGGAAAATTTAACGTACATTCAGGCTAACGCAGCAGCAGGCCTCCCAGTCCAGGGTCCCGAAGACCCTTCTCTTCAAACTGTACGTGTCATCCAGGAGCAAAAGCCGATTCAATAAAAAAAGCAGCCGCGGCTGCTTTTTTTGCTTTTACATATAATGGGGCAGCTTGGCATTAATGAAAGACATAATTTCTTCGAGAAGCCATACTTCTTCTTTTTCCAGCTCTTTCATCTCTGCCTCTCTTGAAACAATAATTCCCCCGGCAAATACTTCATTATCATAAAACGGAAGCATCCAGTGATACATTCCTTCTTCCCTGCAGCAAAACACTGTTCTTTCTATATCTGCCAGAAGCAAAAGACCGTTTTGAATATCCATTTCTTTCGTAAATACCGGATGCACGTCTCCGTCCTGCCATTCAAAATGCGTCCATTTATTAACGTACAGCGAAATCAGGTCTTTATGCGGCCAGTATTTTTGAAATGCATTCATAACATCATGAAGGAAGCCTTCAGGCGTTATGGAATAATCATGGGCAAGACCTACGTGCAGCCTTATTTCATCATATAGTGCAGAATGGTCCATAGATGTTCCCCCTTCGTGTGAATCCTATTCATTTTTAATCAATATAGCATTAATATGGTGCCCATTAAAAATTTTCAACAAAATTCGACATAAAAAGCTTTAATATCAAGCATTTTTCTACTCTTTTTCTATATATTGGGGGTCAATAAAGGAATAGCCTTTTTCATTAAATCCTTCAATAATTGGACCGAGCGCTTCTTTCGTCCATTCCCTGTCATGCATAAGAATATTTGCACCATCCGTTAATAGTTCCGTATTCAGCGTAATATCCGTGAGTGCTTCTGCTTCCTGGTATTCTGCTTCAAAATCATACCCATACGTCCAATTCATTTTTATCATGCCATGTTCTTTGGCATATTCATCACTAAATGAAGTGTTCTGTCCAAACGGGGCACGGAAAAATGCCGGTGTTTCCCCGGTTATTTCTTTTACAAGTTCATCGGTTTCTTTTAATTCTTCAAGCTGCGCCTCTTCTGATAAATCCGGAAGTGAAGCATGAGAAGTCGTATGATTACCTATCGCAAACCCCATGTCGTGTATTTTTTTCAGGGCATTTCTGCCTTCTTCATCTTTCAGAAACATACCATTTACAAAAAAGATGGCAGGCACCTCATTTTCCGCTAAAATATCCGCGATTTTTACAGCATTTCCATCCGGAGCATCATCAAATGTGAGAAGAACTTCATTGCCTTCGCTTTCTTCTGCCTGGATTGTCCAATTTGCTTCATTAACTTTATAGATCAGTTCTTCCTCCTTTGAGACTGATTCTTCTTGCTGCTCCTGCTCCCCTTTTTTTTCCTTATTCTGCTCCCCTGTTTCCTCATGAGCAGCAGTATTTGCTTTTTCTTTTTTTTCTGCATCTGCATTGTCTTCTCCTGTATTCGAACAGCCTGCAAGAAGTACGGCTAGCGATGATAATATCAGCATTTTTTTCAACCCCGAGTCCCCCTGTTTAATTATTCCCTTTTATATTTTAGCAAAATTTCTGCAAGGCAGGGCTAAAAGTCTAAAAAATTTCTATAAAATGTTAATAATAACGTTTGTATGGAAATATTAACGCTGCTTATTACCCCTAGGTATTTTTTAACAATTATATATGAAGCCTTCTGGGTTTGGGGGCCTAGGTTTAGGGTATAGATTATTCATGCGTCCTGGTTGCGTATGAAGTTATGAGTGTTATAATAATCATCGTTGTCATTTATTAAATAGGTATGTACCTGCTTACAGGAATTGCAACTATCCCCTCTTTTGCTGAGTACCGCTGCCTAAAAATCGAATACCCCGCTAAAAGAAAGGTGGAATGTAAAAAGTCATGAGAAAATTAACAAGCGTCTTTTTTGTGACCCTGATAGCGGCGCTTGCGGTAATCATCTGGGGTGTTGTCACGCCAGGAAATTTAAATACAGTGACCGGTGAGATCCAGGGATGGATTGTTACTAATCTCGGATGGTTTTATCTAATTTCCGCAACGTTTTTCGTTATCTTTTGTATTTACTTAGTGTTTAGTCCATACGGGAAAATTCGTTTGGGGAAACCAGACGAACGACCGGAGTACAGTTACTTAACATGGTTTGCGTTTCTATTTACAGCCGGTATGGGGATCGGCCTGGTATACTGGGGCGTTGCTGAGCCGCTTTATCACTATTACGGTGGGCCTGAAGCAGAGGCACAAAGCCAGGCGGCAGCAGCAGACTCTATACGTCTTTCGTTTTTCCACTGGGGTCTTCACCCGTGGGCAGTTTATTCAGTTGTAGCACTCGCACTTGCCTATTTCCAGTTCCGTCATAACGCCCCGGGGATTATCAGCTCGGCGTTCCGGCCGCTTCTTGGCGATCGTGTCGACGGATCGATGGGTACTTTAATCAACTTTATTGCTGTATTCGCTACTATTTTTGGTGTCGCCCAGTCCCTCGGATATGGAGCCACCCAGGTCAACGGCGGGCTGAGTTATATTTTTGAAGGAATCAATCTCAATCTGCCGACACAGCTGATTATTATTCTTATCTTCACTATTATTTATCTTGCATCGGCAACGACCGGCTTAAACAGAGGTATCCGCTATTTAAGCTGGGCAAACATTGCGCTGGCTGCGGTACTTATGCTGTTTGTCCTTTTCGCCGGACCGACGACAAGCATTTTAAACTCTTTCACAAACGGTATTGGAGCCTATATGGAGAACCTGCCGGCCCAGAGCTTTACCACGTATGAATATAGTGGAGACCGGGCATGGCTCGACTCCTGGACAATATTCTACTGGGCCTGGTGGATTGCATGGGCACCATTTGTTGGTACCTTTATTGCCCGCGTATCCCGTGGCCGGACGATCCGTGAATTTATTACCGGTGTCCTGCTAGTACCATCGATCTTTTCGTTTGTATGGTTTGCCGTTTTTGCAACAACAGGTATTGCTGAAGACAATGCTCAAAACGGCGGCCTGTACGAGTTAATGACGAGCCAGAGTGATGAAATTGCTCTGTTCGGCCTTCTTGACACCCTTCCTTTCGGAGCGATCACAGGCTTTGTAGCATTACTTTTGATCATGAGCTTTTTCATTACTTCCGCAGACTCGGCTACATTTGTTCTCGGAATGCAAACGACAAACGGAAGCCTGAACCCGCCGGTTTCCATTAAATTCATCTGGGGACTTGTTATTTCCGGTTCTGCAGCGATGCTGCTCGCATCCGGAGGTATTGAGGGTATACAAATTGTCATGACTATTGCGGCCCTGCCGTTTACTATTATCATGATCTTAATGTGTGTATCCTTGTTAAAAGCTCTCCAAACCGACCGCACTATTCTTAATAAAGAACGCAAGCTGCGCCAGGATGATGAAACAGGACTTTCCCGTCGTGAACGCGAACAGCTTCGCAAAGAACAGGAAGAGCTTCAAAAAGACCTGACTGGCAAAGAGTAGCTTGTAAACGAAATAAGAAAACCCCGGCCAGAGCGCCGGGGTTTTTATTATACTAAGAAGGCATGAAATATTCTGCTTCCGCGAGCAGCTGCTCTTCTACTATACACAAGAAGGCCACGGCTGTGATAAGCCGCGGCCTTCTTAATTTTATTACGTAATGTGAATTGGCATGCCAAGTGCTGCTTCTGCCGTTTCCATCGTAATCTCACCTAACGTTGGGTGAGCATGAACGGTCATCGCCACATCTTCTGCCGTCATACCTGCTTCAATTGCCAGGCCTGCTTCTGCAATCATGTCAGAAGCGTTAGGACCAACGATTTGTGCCCCGATGACTAATCCATCATCCTTGCGCGTAATGAACTTCATGAAGCCTTCAGAGACGTCCAGAGACAATGCCCGTCCGTTTGCCTGGAACGGAAACTTCGCGGATTTTACGTCAAAGCCTGCTTCCTTCGCGTCTTCTTCAGTGTATCCAACGCTTGCAAGCTCCGGATCCGAGAAGACAACCATCGGCATACCGAGATAATCGACTGCTGCTGCTTCTCCGGCAATAGCTTCTGCAGCTACTTTCGCTTCGTAGGAAGCTTTATGAGCAAGCGGCAGGCCAGGTACGATGTCACCAATTGCGTAGATGTTATCTACACTGGTACGGGACTGCTCGTCCACCTGGATAAGACCACGTTCGCCGATTTCCACGCCGATTTGCTCAAGTCCCAGTTCTTCTGTATTTGGACGGCGTCCTACAGCAACCAGTACATATTCTGCTTCAAACGTTTTTTCTTCGCCTTTTACTTCAGCTGTAAGAGTTACGCTGTCCTCTGATTCCTCAACGCCCTGGGCAAATGCTTCTGTTTGAATATCAACGCCCTGTGCTTTTAATTTCTTCTGCACCGGCTGAGTCATCTGCTTTTCAAAGCCCTGGGAAAGAATACGATTCTCGCCTTCAAGCACCGTCACCTCTGTACCAAGGTTTGCATACGCTCCAGCCATCTCGATGCCGATATAGCCGCCGCCGACCACAATCATGCTTTTCGGAATTTCTTCGAGATTTAAGCCGCCAGTAGAATCAAGTACACGTTTTCCGAACGGAAGCGGCTTGAGTTCCACCGGACGGGACCCCGTAGCAATGATGCAGTTATTAAATTTATACGTTTGGGAACTGTATTCATCCGTGGAAACTTTTACCTGATCCTTGTCGGAGAAGTAAGCTTCCCCTTTTACGATATTTACCTTGTTTGCTTTTAGAAGGGATTCAACGCCGCCAGTAAGCTTTTCAACGACGCTGCCTTTCCACTCCTGTACCTTTGTGAAATCCACATCGGCACCTTTAGAGGTGATACCCATGTTTTCCGCGCCTTCATTGGCTTCGTGAAAACGGTGGCCCGCCTGGATTAATGCTTTGGACGGTACGCAGCCTACGTTCAAGCAGACTCCGCCCAGATTTCCTTTTTCTACGATAGTTACCTTTTGTCCAAGCTGGGCCGCACGGATGGCCGCGACATAGCCACCCGGACCAGCACCTACTACTAGCGTGTCAATTTCTTCTGCAAAATCTCCTACTACCATGAATTATCCCTCCATTGAGATTAGTTCTGGTTCATTTAACAAGCGTTTGATGTGATTCAATGCGTGCTGTGCTGTCATGCCATCGATTAGGCGGTGGTCATAGCTTAATGAAAGAGCAAGCATTGGCGCAGCAACAATTTCACCGTCGCGCACTACCGCTTTTTCTTCAATACGGCCAATACCAAGAATCGCTACTTCCGGATGATTAATAACCGGAGTAAAGAAAGCACCTTTTGCAGATCCAAGGTTCGAAATCGTAGCAGAGCCTCCGCTCATTTCAGCCGAGGAAAGCTTTCCGTCTCTTGCTTTTGTAGCAAGTTCGTTGATTTCGTCAGCCAGTGTAAAGATTGGCTTGCGATCTGTGTCCTTCACAACCGGTACGACAAGTCCCTGCTCTGTATCAGCTGCAATACCGATATTGAAGTAATGCTTATACACGATTTCAGAAGCTTCATCATCGATAGAAGCGTTCAATACAGGGAACTTACGGATTGCGGAAGTCAGAGCTTTTACTACGTACGGCAGGTACGTAAGCTTGATATCCTGCTCTGCTGCCATCGGCTTGAATTTTTTACGGTGGTCAACCAGCGCACTGACGTCCACTTCGTCCATATGAGTAACGTGTGGAGCCGTCTGTTTTGATTGTACCATTTTTTGAGCGATAGCTTTACGGATACCTTTAAGCGGCACACGTTCTTCCATAGCGCCCTGATCCTGGGAAGGTGCTGCTGCGCTCGCTGCTGTTTTGCTTTCTTCAGCGCCGGAAGCAGCTTCTGTTGTTTCTTCTTCAGCTGACTGATCGCCGCTCAGGAATGCATCGATATCTTCACGGAGAATACGGCCGTTTTTGCCTGTTCCTTTGACTTTTTGAATCGTTACGTCATTTTCACGCGCATATTTGCGCACAGAAGGCATGGCGATAACGCGTGCGTTTTCATCTACGTCTGCTTCTCCTGACGTACTGGCACTCTCGCCGCCTGCTGGTGTCGGACTTTCTTTTTCTGCTTCCGTGGAAGCCGGCTGAGCATCATTCTGCTCCTGCTCGTCTCTTTCTGATTTACCTTCGGAACTTTCATCGCCGGAAGCATCTTCCGCGGAATCATCTGAAGAGGACTCCTCTCCGCTGCCATCATCGATAGTGAGAATCACTTCACCGACGGTGGTTGTTGTTCCTTCATCCACTTTAAGCTCTAAAACTTTTCCGTCTACAGGGGAAGGAATTTCCACAACTGCTTTATCGTTTTGTACTTCGCAGAGTACGTCGTCTTCTTTGATTTCATCGCCGGGCTTAACCTGCCATGAAACGATCTCGCCTTCGTGAATTCCCTCACCAATATCGGGAAGTTTAAATTCATAAGCCAAAACAAATGCCTCCTTTAGTTTACATTCGATATTACGCGTAGCAAACAGGTTGATTTCAGCCATCAACCTGTTGCAGTCATTTACAAATTTAGAAGTTGAGTACTGCTTTCGCCTTTTCGATCACGTCATTTTCATTTGGCAGCCATACATCTTCAGCCGCTGCAAATGGGAAAACAGTGTCAGGAGCTGCTACACGAAGTACCGGTGCCTCAAGGTGCAGAATTGCGCGCTCATTAAGGTCAGCCATAACGTTGGAGCCGACACCTGCCTGTCTTTGTGCTTCCTGCACCATAACAGCACGATTAGTCTTTTTCACGGATTCAACAATGGTGTCCATGTCAATCGGGCTTACAGTACGCAGGTCGATTACTTCTGCTTCGTATCCTTCCTCTGCAAGCTGATCAGCTGCTTTCAGGCATGTGTGCACCATAGCGCCGTAAGCAATCAGAGTAACGTCTTTTCCTTCACGCTTCACATCCGCTTTGCCGATTTCCACTGTGTATTCCTCTTCCGGCACTTCTTCCCGGAAAGAACGGTACAGCTTCATGTGCTCGAGATAAAAGACCGGGTCATTGCTGCGGATAGCAGAAATCAGCAGACCTTTTGCATCGTAAGGAGTCGATGGAATAACAACTGAGATACCCGGGGATTGTGCAATCAGGCCTTCCAGGCTGTCAGCGTGCAGCTCCGGAGTCTTCACTCCGCCGCCGTAAGGTGTACGGATAGTTACCGGCGCACCGTATTTACCGCCTGTGCGGTAGCGCAGACGTGCGATCTGGCCGACAACTTCGTCCATTGTTTCAAATACAAAGCCGAAAAACTGGATTTCCATTACCGGACGGAAGCCAGTAACAGCCAAACCGAGCGTTAAGCCCCCGATACCAGATTCTGCGAGCGGAGTATCAAATACACGCTCTTCACCAAACTCATCCTGCAGGCCTTCCGTAGCACGGAAAACACCGCCGTTCTGGCCTACGTCTTCCCCATAGACGAGGACGTTCTCGTCATTTTTCAGTTCCGTACGCATTGCATCTGTAATTGCTTGAATCATCGTCATTTGCGCCATGGCTTACTTCGACTCCTTCTCTCTGTATTCTTCGAGCTGTTCCTGCAGGTTTTGCGGAAGCTTTTCATACATAATTTCGATTAAATCGGAGGCTTTTTGTTTCGGTGTATCGTCTGCCTGTTTAATCGCTTCTTTAATATCGGCTTTCGCCTGATCTACCACTTCGTTTTCTTTATCTTCATTCCAAAGGTCTTTATCCTCAAGAAACTTCCGGAAACGAATAAGCGGGTCTTTCTTTTCCCATTCGTTATCGAGTTCTTCTGTGCGGTAACGGGTCGGATCGTCACCAGCCATTGTATGCGGGCCGTAACGGTAACACACGGACTCAATCAGGGTAGGTTCTCCGTTTAAGGCATTCTTACGGGCTGTTTCCGTGACAGAGTACATGGCAAGGATGTCCATGCCGTCAACCTGCACGCCGTGAATCCCAGCAGCTACCGCTTTTTGAGCAATCGTTTTAGCTGCGGACTGTTCTTCTACCGGCACGCTGATGGCAAATTGGTTGTTTTGCACAACAAAGATAGCCGGAGCTTCATAGGCACCTGCGAAGTTCATACCTTCGTAGAAGTCGCCCTGGGAAGCGCCGCCGTCCCCAGTATAAGTAATAGCAACATTATCCTGATGACGGCGCTTTAAACCAAGCGCGACGCCTGCTGCCTGTACAATCTGAGCCCCGATAATTATTTGAGGGGGGAGAATGTTTACGCCTTCCGGAATCTGACCGCCATGGAAATGGCCGCGGGAATAAAGGAACGCCTGATATAACGGAAGGCCGTGCCATACTACCTGTGGTACATCCCGGTAGCCCGGAAGAATCCAGTCTTCTTTTTCCAGTGCATAGTGGGAGCCGATCATGGAAGCTTCCTGTCCTGCTACTGGCGCGTAGAAGCCGAGCCGTCCCTGACGGTTCAGGGAAATGGCGCGCTGGTCCCAGATGCGCGTATAGACCATGCGGTGCATGATTTCCTGAAGCTGCTCATCGGAAAGGTCAGGCATTGCGTCCTTGTTAACTACCTCTCCGTTTTCATTTAAAATTTGAAACATTTCAAAGTGACTTTCGACTTGTTCAATCGTTTTTGTCGCCACAAATGTTCACCTCTTCCTCTCTTCTTAAAATACACCGGCTGTATCCAGTAGTTGTGTTTTATCTGTTCTTCAATTATCGCCCGAATTTCACAATCTGCTGCTAGAGTATTTTCCGCGTGCGGATTTAAGACCACATCATCTTTTAATACCCTTCACAAGCTTAATGTAATCAAGGATAATTTTAACAAAGAACAAATAAGTAACTGTTTCAGTTTATTATATCATTTCAATGAAACAATACTTTTCAATAGTTAGAATATACCAAACGAAAAAGATACGTCAATCCTTTTTGTTCAAAGGATTATCCTGCCATTTGGCACCTTCTATTATTTGTAAATAAGCAAATCTGTTATATATCATCGGCCTACGCTTATATAAACAGTTCAGCCCTTTTTCTCCATTCGCCGCCTGGCCCCGCCGCCTTGTTATAAAACTGAATTAACTCTCTTCCTCCGTTATATCCCCGAATGCATTTTTAGCTTCATTGAATGCTTTTGTTTCTGTATTAAATGTTTCCCTGTGGTTCTCCACTTCTTTATATGAACTGTTAATAGTATCAAGCTGCTCCTCGAGCGCTTCAAGCTCTAGATTTTTATCATTAAACGATTCATACATATCAATTTCTTTATCCGCTGCTTCCATATAAGCATCGTGTACTCCGTTAAATGCTTCGTTTCTCTTTTCCATCGCCTTCTGGGCCTGATTAGCTTTTTCAGTCATTTGTTCATTTTCCAGATTTTCAATCGGTTCGTCTGCGTTCATTGCTTCCTCATACGCCTGATTAATTTCTTCCTGTTCTTCTTCCATTAATTCTTTACGTTCATTCACTGATCCTACAGCTTCTTCTACAGATGATTCAATTTTTTTCTTTTCATCATTCTCATAGGAAGTTAAATTTTCGAATACATTTTGTTCTTCCTGGGCCAGTTCGGTCAATTCTTCATCTTTACTGGAAAAATCCTCTTCAGCTCCAGCTGCTTCACTCCAGTGATTCTGGATGCTTCCCTCTGGAGACCCGCATGCCGATAATACTAAAGCCGATAATGTAACGACTGCTGCTCCTGTCAATTTTTTGTTCATTTTGTACATATGTATTCCTCCTGTATATTTATATTTTTACGGCTATTTCACACTTTAGAGCTGTTTTAGCTGAAATTTTTTTGCTATACTAATACACTGTTATTAACGACTATCATATGTAAGCTTGATTGGAGGCAGTTGATTCATGTTAACAATGAAAGATATTAAGCGTGAGGGAAGCCCTGCGCTCCGCAAAGTATCTGAAGAAGTCCCGGTTCCTCCGGCTCCTGAAGATCTGAATACCCTGCAGGAAATGCTGGATTTCTTAAAAAACAGCCAGGACGAGGAAACCGCTGAAAAATATGAGCTCCGTTCCGGCGTCGGTGTAGCAGCACCCCAGCTTGGCATTAATAAAAGAATGTTTGCCATGCATGTGACCGACGACAAAGATGAGCTGTACAGCTACGGCTTCATCAACCCAAAAATTCTGAGCCATTCTGTAGAAACCACTCATTTAGAGGGCGGAGAAGGATGCCTTTCAGTAGACCGGGAAGTGCCTGGAAACGTTCCAAGATATTCGCGTATCACATTAAAGGCCCAGACTCTTGAAAACGAAGAAGTGAAGCTGCGTCTCCGGGGACTGCCGGCTATTGTTGCCCAGCACGAGATTGATCACCTGAACGGGGTTATGTTTTACGACCGGATTGAAGATTACGAGGACGAGTACAAACGGGAACTGCCAAAGCTATAGCCTGCTAAAGAAGCGTTTTCCTTCGGGAGAATGCTTTTTTCATCTCATCAGTTTTTTCCTGTAAAGTTTTCTCTCTCCGTTTTTATTTGGTAATAATTTCTATAAAAGAAACTTTATGCATTTATAGATAATTTATTCCCTTCCTATACTATCATGGTTCTTTAGTACCCGTATAGTTACTTTATTTTGTCTTTTTCTTACTCTGCACCCGGATGATTTTTGGACAGAAGTGATTAAAAGGATGAAAAAAACAGTTTCATGCTTTATAATATGAATTATTAATGGTTGGTACGTACACTGTGGTGCTGTTCAGCTTGAGTTCTTTGGCCGGAAGCTGAGTAGAACCGCTCTGGATATGAAGTCATTTTTGATTAAACAGCCAGGCTGTTGCAACGATTACTTCCTGTCCTTCCTGCATTATTTTGCTTTTTTCTATTTACAGTACTAGTTTATGCCAAAAAACCATTTTTTTCTAAAGCAGCTATAAACGCCGCATTTACATTTCAAGAAGGAGAGATATTTACGATGATTTACAAAGTTTTTTACCAGAATAATTTCACAGAAGCCCCTGTACGGGAAAATACTCATTCACTATATGTAGAAGCAGAATCTGAGCGGGAAGTCCGCCGCAAACTCGCCGACAAACAATTTAACATTGAATTCGTTCAGGGGCTTACTGATAAGCAGCTTGAGTTCGAACAAAGATCTGAAGACTTTCAAGTGGAGAATTTATAACGTATGAAACAAATAAACCAAAACCAAGTTGCTGTTTTTGCCCTGGGCGGGTTAGGCGAAATCGGCAAAAACACGTATGTGGTTCAATACCAGGATGAAATTATCGTGATCGATGCCGGTATCATGTTCCCAGAAGATGACCTGCTTGGAATCGACTACGTCATTCCCGATTACACATACCTGGTGCGGAACAAAGAAAAAATTAAAGGCGTCTTTATCACCCACGGGCACGAAGACCATATCGGCGGTGTCCCATTTCTGCTGAAAGAATTAAATGTCCCTATTTACGGCGGCCCATTGGCCATTGGTCTGTTAAAAGGAAAGCTCGAAGAACGCGGGCTTTTACGCAAAGCAAAATTAAATACTGTTCAGGAAGACCAGCCTGTTGCTTTTAATCATTTAAAAGTGGATTTTTTCCGGACCACCCATAGTATTCCTGATTCTCTCGGTATCAATGTCCACACTCCTGAAGGGAATGTTGTCCATACGGGAGATTTCAAATTTGACTTCACTCCTGTAGGAGAGCCGGCCAATTTAGCCAAAATGGCTGACATCGGCGAAAAAGGCGTGCTGTGCCTGCTCTCGGACAGCACGAATGCGGAGGTTCCAGGGTTCACTGTATCCGAACGAAAAGTCGGGGACAACATCCGTTCCATCTTCCGCCAGGCCAAAGGAAGAATCATTTTTGCAACATTTGCTTCTAATATATACCGTCTTCAAAAGGCCGTGGATGCAGCTGTAAAGGACGGACGCAAAATCGCTGTATTCGGCCGCAGTATGGAATCATCCATCACGATTGGCCAGGAGCTCGGATATATTAATGCACCAAAAGGAACGTTCGTGGAGCCTTCCCAGCTAAATAAACTGCCGGACGATCAGGCAGCCATTTTATGTACCGGGAGCCAGGGCGAACCAATGGCAGCTCTTTCCCGTGTAGCCCACGGGACCCACCGTCAGATTCAGATTATTCCCGGAGACACTGTCGTATTCTCAAGTTCTCCTATTCCAGGAAATACGACATCCGTGCATAAAATTATTAACCAGCTCTACCGTGCAGGAGCGCGTGTCATCCACGGCTCACTGAACAACATTCATACTTCCGGTCACGGAAGCCAGCAGGAACAAATGCTTATGCTGCGCTTAATGCGCCCGAAATATTTCATGCCGATTCACGGCGAATACCGGATGCTGAAAATGCATTCGAGACTTGCCAGGGACTGCGGCGTACCTCTCGAAAATTCCTTTATTATGGAAAACGGTGAAGTGCTCGCCCTGACCCGGGACAGTGCTTCTGTCGTAGGCAAGGTGCCTTCCGGTGCTGTTTATGTCGACGGTCACGGTATCGGTGACATTGGCAACATTGTGCTCCGGGACCGCCGCATTTTATCCGAAGAAGGACTCGTCGTAGTGGTCGTAAGTATCGATATGAAAAACTTTAAGGTTTCAGCAGGTCCAGACTTAATTTCACGCGGCTTCGTTTATATGCGTGAATCCGGGGATTTGATTAACGATGCCCAGAAAACATTAAGCAGACATCTTGACGAAGTGATGAAACGTAAAACCAGTCAGTGGTCTGAGATTAAATCAGAAATTATAGACAGTCTGGCACCTTATCTATACGAGCGTACGAAGCGGCGCCCAATGATTCTCCCTATTATTATGGAAGTGTAAACCACTTCGCTTCTGCCTCCGCATATATTGCGGGGGCTTTTTTGTGTAGATTTTTCTTTTTCTTTTCGTTACAATAGTGATATTGAAAATCATTATCATTTAAACAGGGAGGATTTTGATGCGCTTACATACGATTACTGGACGATTTGCTGTTGTTACAGCTGGCACGGTGCTGCTCGCTTCCTGCAGCAGCGGGGAAGGAACCAGTTCTTCTGCAGATAATGCAGACAGCAGTGAACAAACCAGAGCATATGAAACAGAAAAAGGCAACGTCTCCATTCCCTCAGACCCAGAAACGATTGTGACAGATTACTATGCCGGCGAGCTGCTTGCGGTTGATGCAGACGTATCCGGTTCCGGACCAGATGCATTTTCCAATCCTTTTCTTGAAGAACACTTGAGCGAAGCAAAAAATGTTGGGAATCCAATTGATCCTGAAGAAGTACTCGAGCTCGATCCTGATTTAATTGTTGTGATGTATGATGACAATTACGAACAGCTGTCGCAGATTGCGCCTACGGTTCATATTCCGTACAACCCGGATACAAATGTTCAGGAAACGCTTGGTACATTCGGGGAATTGACCAATAATCAGGCAGAAGCTGAAGATTTTAAAGACACCATTGAGGAAACCGCAGTGGATGCAAAAGAACGTCTTGAGGGTACAATAGAAGAGGATGATACTTTCGGATTATATGAACTGACCAATAATAACGACCTTTATGTTTTTGGGGCGAATGGCGGCCGGGGCGGCCAGGCTATCTATAATGCTCTTGATTTGAACGCTCCCGAGAAAATTCAGGAGGAGGTTATGGGCGAAAATGCGCAGGAGATTTCAATGGAGGTGCTTGAGGAGTACTCGGCCGATCATATGTTTATGACTACCTACGACCCTGAGGAGACTGGTGAAAGCAAGGAAAAAATCCAGAATTCCGATGTCTGGGCAAACCTCGATGCTGTACAGAACGACCAGTTTTATTTTCTTGATTACGACACGTATTATCCGTATGACCCTATTTCCATTAACGAGCAGATTGATTTAATTGCCGGCCTACTTGCTGAGTAATGCAATTTCCTTTTAATATGCAAAGCCTCCCCGGCCACAAGTGCCGGGGAGGCTTTGATTAGTGATAGGCATACAGCTCTTTGATAATAAGATCCAATGGATTTTCAGCCATATATGTTTTCATCTGGGCGATCGTATCGTCCCGGCTGTCTTCAATGTTCTGCAGAGCTTCGCGCAGCGTTTCTTCACTCAGCTGTTCTTCTTCCAGAACAGCTGCATATCCTTTTTCCTTAAATGACTCAGCATTCAGAATCTGGTCTCCCCTGCTTTGAGCACGTGTTAACGGCACAATCAGCATTGGCAGATGCAGCGTCAGAAATTCAAAAATAGAATTGGAACCGCCCCGGGTAATGATTGTGTTTGTGGCAGCCAGCACATCCGGCAGTTCTTCATTAACATATTCGAATTGACGGTAGTTTGGCTGACCTTCCAGACTATCGTCTGTATGGCCTTTACCACAAAGGTGAACTACCTGATATTTATCCGTGAGCCACGGAAGCGCCGCACGCACCGTTTCATTAATTTTTTTTGCGCCAAGGCTCCCCCCCATAACGGTAAGTACCGGCCGGGAGTCTTCGAATTGAAGGAACTCGAGCCCTTTTCTTTTGTCTCCACGTGTGATTTCTTTTCGCACCGGTGAACCGAGAGCTTTTGCTTTTCCGGAAGGAAAATGAGCTGTCGCTTCATCGAACGATGTGAATATTTTTGTCGCAAACCGCTGGGCGATTCTATTGGCAAGTCCTGGCGTAATATCACTTTCATGAATAATAACGGGAATATTCAATGTTTTGGCTGCGATAATTACCGGCACAGTGACAAAGCCGCCCTTGGAGAATACCACATTCGGTTTAACCTTTTTTAAATACTTACGGGCTTCAAGGCAGCCTTTTACCACACGGAAAATATCAGTAATATTCTGCCAGTCTATGTAACGGCGCAGTTTCCCCGAACTGATAGAGTGGTACCGTATGCCTTTGCGCTCAATCAGCTCTTTTTCAATACCTTCTTTTGAGCCGACATAATAAATGTCCCAATCGCTTTGATCGAGCTCATTAATCACAGCAATATTCGGCGTAACGTGACCGGCGGAGCCACCGCCGGTAAATACGATCTTTTTCTGCATTTTCCTCATCATCCTATACGTCGTTAAGTCTGTAGGGGAAATATTGTCCCGTCTTTTATAATATCATATGCTTACGAAGGTGTAAGTTGTTTCGATAGTAAGGAAAACATTTCATGCCAATATTTTTCCGTTCGGAGCCTTTGTTCTCTTAAATGCTCTTCGACTACTTTTCCCTCCAGCTGTTCATGGTGAAGAAAAACTACGTCCTGGGTTACAATCAGCTGGCTTCCGTTTAAAATTGAGTTAATTTCCACTGTGATTTTTTCGTCCTGCCCGCCTGTCTCTTTACGGACGAGCGTTTTTTTGATTCGTTCCGGCGGATCTATTTCCAGATACTTCCCGTAGGCCCGGTACGCTTCCTCCTGGCCTTCGTTCACGACGCTCCATGCTCCCCCTTCTGTTACATCAGCCTCCGCTTCTGCTTCTTTTTCTCCACCTGAAGGAAACATCCACATTTTCATCAGCTCAGGATTGGTCCAGGCTTCATATACCTGTGCAGGCTCTGCGTGATGAATGTGGCACCCTGCCTGGGCGATAATTCTACTGTACTTTGCCATAATTGATTTCTCCTTTACAGTTTGCTTTTTATCCCATTCCCTAAAGGATAGCTGAAAAAACGCAACTTGAGGATTGGCTGCCATTCTTGTTTATCTTAATAGGGGCATGGGTATAGTACGGTAGTTCTACCCAAAGGAGTGAATAACTATGGCTAATATGGAATTTAACGTAGAAGGAGATGCCAAAAACTTTCAGACTGACCTCTCTGCAGGCAATCATGAAATTACGATCGATGAGCCGGAAAATCTTGGCGGAAGCAATCAGGGCATGGACCCTTTATCTGCTCTTCTCTCCTCCCTGGCAGGCTGCGAAAACGCAGTAGCCAACTTCGTGGCCAGAGAAATGGATTTTGATCTGCAGGGTATTTCGTTTCAGGTACATGGCAACATTGATTCAGAAGGCATGATGGGCAATCCTGATGTACGCCCGTATTTTCAGACTGTTTCGGTAAAAGCGAAGGTCCGGACATCTGAAAGCGATGAACGTGTTCAGGAGCTTCAGGAGAAGGTTGATGCCCGCTGTCCGGTGTTTACTACTCTGCACGCAGCCGGAGTGGAAATGAATGCTGACTGGAGTAAAGCTTAACCGGAAACCAAAAAACACTCCCGGTGTATTCATCGGGACGTGTTTTTTCTTGTACATATTAGTTTTCATATCACCTGGCATAGCCTGACACTCTCAGGAAGAAAATTTCTGTGCCAGTGGATAGACCCCAAGACTTTGAATCACAAGCGACAGCAGAATAGCTGCAAACGTCAGAGAAACGACGAGATCCGCACTGCTGCTTGACTGCGTTTCAATGCTCAGCAGCAGGGCCACAGAAACGGTTCCCTTCAGCCCCGACCAGTTCATCATAAATACGGAGGACCACTGAAACCGCTCTTTGATATGGGGGGATAATTTCAGAAAACCTCCCAATACAATGAAACGGACGATTAACGATATAATAAATACTCCAATCGCAAGCAGCCAGTGCCCGAACGCAAGATAGTCCGCTGACTGGATGCCAATCAATAAAAAGAGCAGAGACAATATGGCCGGCTCCACCACTTTCCAAAAGCCGTCCAAATAGGAGTGAAGCTCCTCCTCCTTTTCTGATTTCTGGAAGGCCCGGGAGAGCATGATACCTGCAGACACTGTTGCTAAAACACCAGAAGCTCCAAGGCCTTCAGCAATATAAAAGCCTCCGTAGGCAAGAATTATACTGAGCATCACCTGGTACACGTGATTATGTATAACGTGTACGGCTTTTGTAACAAGCCATCCTCCCGCCGCCCCGACGGCCACACCGCCAAGCGAAACGAGCAGAAATTCACCCAGAAACGAAAGAATAGAAAAGGATTCATTATACAAAAAAATGGATGAAGCAATCCCAAACAATCAGATTGTTGAGAAACAAAATAAAAGCGTCATGTTTGTTCGTGGATCGTTCGATCCACGTTCTTTTTTGGCTGGTG
>NZ_JBQLID010000020.1:0-33154 GCF_056034405.1 Marinococcus sp. LNHM4E3-1
AACAAGCTCGTCGATCCGTTCAGCGGCCAGGAGCCGCGTCCGGAATTTCTGGCCAACCGCCAGGATACTTCCGCGATTGAACCAACCTCGGAATCCCTTACAGAAGGCACAAAATCTTTTAAGTAATCTTCAAACCCCTCCCGGGCCGCAAATGCGGCCCGGTTTTTTTGTTTCTTTGCCGGCTTTACAGTACAAATAAAACCGACCCAGTCATTTTTGCTGACGGATCGGCTTCGGTTTATCCTTTTTCTTGTTTTCTGCGCTCTACCAGTTTCTTTTCCAGTAAATCTTTTTCTACAAAATCATCAATCATTTCGTAAAATTTACCTTTATCATTCACCGAGCCTGAAAGCTGCTCCAAATGGTTCATAAACGTGATTTGGTCATAATCCTGTGGAAGCTTTCCGGAATAATTGCGGGCAATGCTTTTGCCGTAATGCCAGCAGCAGTTTTTGTCCTTAGTTTCCAGGGCTTTTGATAGAATGACCAACGCTTCAAGGAGCGTCAAAGTTACGCCGGGCTTTTCTTCTGCATAAGAGGCAATGTAGGTGAAAGCGGAATATACGTAATATGAAAACTGTTCGTCTTTCATAATCAACCGGAGCGTATCGTTATCGTCGGTTAAATAAGAAGTAAAGCGGGTCACCTTGGAAATGGAAAATATGAGGTCCGTAAGCTGATAGATAGCGTCCTGCGCTGTCATTGGTTCATCGTTTCCAAGCGCTTTAATCGCAATTTCGGTCAATTTACGGATTCCAAATTCGATATCCTGAACTTCTGTTTTACTTTTCCCGAGATACATCAGGTTACGGTACTTTTTTTCATTCACCGGCAGATCCGGCTCTTCATTTGTTTTCCAATAAGAAAAAATAGGAATGCCTTCAAGCACAAAATCTCCAATCCGGCGATCCAGCCGTACTACAATGCCGTCTTTGGCTGCTTCTTTCACGATTTTGCCAAAATCAATAACCTGGATAAAGCCCGTCGTTTCACTTGCAACAATATAAGGCTCTCCTTCTGTTTCCGGCTCACGCACCTCGTTTTTATTTTTAGCGCGGTGTGCTTCGAGATCATAAAGCAGCGTATTGAGAATCCGCTGCTGTGATTCTTCTTTCATGTTCGTTGTAATGCTTGGCACCTGCATCCACTTCGTTGCATGGTTGATAAACAAAATGAAGTTTATTACCGACACGGCTGTAGCTAATACGCCGAGTACGGGAAATACTGTGTACTGATCCATCGAGGAATTCAAGAAGAAAAATCCTATTAGCAGGAAAAAGAAACATAAATTAAAGATACCGATAGAATGCTGGGTTCTTCGGTCAGAGATAAAATTAAACAAAACCCGTGGTGTAAATTGACCAGAAAAGCTCGTCAAAACGACGAGTATTGAGTTAAACGTAAAGGCGTTTAACGTGAGTACGCCTGAGAGCAGCGTACTGTACATTGTCTGGGTTAATGAATACCCTGTTGATAGGATTGGTGCCATAGCGAATGCAGGCTCGAGCCCGAATTCCACGTAGTAGGCACCAATGGCTAAAAGCACGGCCAGAATGATATAAATGGCCGGGAGCACCCAAAGACTTGATCGGAGTTCGTACCACCGCTGTCTTGAGGACATACTTTTAATCTGCCGTAATTTTTTAGGCATTAGCTGCTGTAAATAATATTTCAATTCGTTCACCTTTTCTATTGCTTTAATCTGTTGGCAGCATTATCCGCTGTGGAAAATTCCCATACATGAAGCCTTCCCCCACACAAGCGGGAAGAAGGCTCTGAAGCAGTTATGCTGCTTTAGTTATTAGCGTTTATTTTTTTACTGCTTCTTTGGTCGATATAACCTTCACGTCACATTTTGCTTTTTTCTGAATGGCTTTAGCTGTGTTACCGAGAAACAGCCGGTCCACTTTAGACGATCCAGTCTCGCCGATAACGATCATGTCGATATTATATTTTTCACACAGATTTTCCATTTCTTTTTTTGGAATTCCTACCTCAAGAACGGTTTCCACGTCTTTGACTCCGTTCTGCTCTGCCATTTCTTTGTAAGCCTTCAAGCGTGATTCCGCCTGGTTTTTCAATCTTCCGAAGCCATGCGGGTCCATACGCTCCAGGGAAGCATATCCATTTTTATCCATAACAAATGCAATGATCAGCGTCGCATTGTTTTCCTCCGCCAGTTCCTTTGCTTTATAAAATGCATCATTGGACGCGCCTTCGAGAGCTTCTACTCCTACGAGTATACGATTAATTTGTGCCAATTTCATCTTTCCTTTCTTATTTTAAATTGCCTGTTTCAGCCTTCTGCTTAAACTTTCGTAAAATAGCCCGTACCTGCTCTGTTTTTCGTCGTTTGACCCTGCTTTTCGTCTAAAAAAATATAAAAAGCCAGAAAAAGAACGATTATCCTTTTTCTGGCTTATGTTCTGGCTTTTATATCCATCCATTTCCGCCGCATATGAAATTGTCGCCCTGCCACACCCGGACGTTTTTGTTTTTATGGCGTTACTGGGAAAATACCCGTACAATATACGTGTTAAACGTTCACAGATTCATGTGTTTGAAATTCTTTCAAAGGACAGATGCTTTATCCATTACTTATTTTTCGACAAATACTGCCCGCCCTGTCGTGCAGCCGTACGTATTTTTCAATTTTTTGATCTGTACGGCCGCTGCCAGTGGGTTCCCATTCAGGAAGCCCGGCTTCTTCCTGAATACTATCCTTATCTATCCTCAAGAAATGCGGCCCACGAGCTGCACATGTGCACAGATCAAGGAGTGGTGCTTCATGGTTTTTATGCCTTACGCCGGCTGCTGCTTGCTATTCCGCTCAGCTTTCTTCCAGGTGTTCTTCTTTACCTCCCTTACGCTGAGCGTATCGGAGTGCCGCTGTACAGCCTGGTCTCCAAAAGCCGTCTAAAGCACATCTCTTTCAAGAATAGTTAGCAGCCTGCACATACAGAAAAAGCCCATCTCTCCGGATACACCTGGAGGGATGGGCCTGCTTTTATTACCGGTTCACTGTCTTCATTCCTTCTTCATGATACCGCATACCTGCGGCAGCGCCTTTAGGAGCAATGTCATCAATCGCTTTCATATCGGAATCCGTAAGCGTTACCTGCAGACTGTTAATATTTTCTTCCAGGTACGTGCGCCGCTTTGTCCCCGGAATTGGCACTACCCCCTGCTCCCTCAACCAGGCAAGGGCCAGCTGGGAGGCTGTACATTTCTTTTCTTCAGCTAATTCCTTCATTTTATCCACGAGTTCAAGGTTCTTATTGAAATTTTCTCCCTGAAACCTTGGAGAAAAGCGGCGGAAATCATCTTCCTCCAGATCCTCAAACTGCTTGATCTGTCCGGTTAGAAACCCGCGCCCGAGCGGGCTGTAAGCTACAAAGGAAATTCCAAGGTCTTTGCAAAGAGGCAGAATTTCATCCTCCACGTCCCGGCTCCATAACGAATATTCTGTCTGCAGAGCTGTAATCGGATGCGTGCCATGAGCCCTGCGAATCGTTTCAGGAGCTGCTTCTGACAACCCCAGGTACCGGACTTTTCCGGCATCTACGAGTTCCTTCATCGCACCTACGGTTTCTTCAATAGGTACATCAGGGTCCACCCGGTGCTGATAATACAAATCAATGGTATCAATACCGAGCCGCTTCAGGCTGGCATCGCATGCCTGCTTAACGTATTCCGGGCGACCATTTACTTCGCCTGTCAGTTCACCTTTATTGCTGTAGACGTTCCCGAATTTTGTGGCAAGCACTACCTCTTCCCGCCGGTTTTGGATAGCCTCACCCACCAGGCGTTCATTTGTCATGGGGCCGTACATATCAGCCGTATCGAGAAAGTTAATGCCGTGGTCAAGCGCTGTGTGTATCGTTTTCTTCGATTCTTCATCGTTTAATTTGCCATAAAAAGCGGACATTCCCATACATCCCAGACCGATAGGAGACACATGCAGGTCACTGTTGCCAAGCTGCCGTTTTTCCATTACAGGTATTCATCCCTTCTGGATTGTTGACTCTGCTTTTTCAAACAGGTGTCCTTCTGTTCACGCTTCTGTTCCATTTTAAACATTTTTCAGCAGACTATTTTTTTCTTAAGTCAATTCGTTCCATCAGGCTGTCCACCCGGCGCTCCACATTTTCATCTGGAAGCAGCGGCGGTGCATGATGTGGCTTGATGCGGGCATCGATGATCAGACTGTCGCATCCCCAGTGCTTGTTTTCATAAAAGCTGTTCACGCCATGAATATCGTGGGAAGGATTGCTGCGCGTAAAAACGGCCCACAGGAAATTTCGCATCGTATCACTGACAAAGCTGCTGTCATCGCAGATGATAATCATCGGCGTTTCTTTAACATCCCATTTCTGGGCGAGGCTCGAAGCGAAAACAGCTATTTCTTCAGCTGCCTGTTTGTAACTGGAAAATTCCGGTGCTTCCACCGCAATTACGCCCGGCATGACAAGCCTGGGCGAATGAATCGGACTGTCAGCCGGAAAGCCGTCCGGCACGCGTTGACAAAGATCCCGCTTCACATCCCCATAAGCTGCGATAACTACCTTGCTTCCCTCATTCAGCCCTTCTCCGCTGTAATCAAGCGTATCGATCGTCGTTTTAGTCTGAAAGTGAAGATCGCGGCGCAGATTAATCCGCTCAAGCATGTACGTGAAAAAATCCTCCTCCTGATGCGTATCGAGCTCTCTTTCCTGTTCCGCTGTGATAAATAAATATTTGGCTAGACTTAACTGGCCTGTGCCGAGAATACGATTGGCTATTGTCAACAGCTCTGCCGGCTGCTTTACGCTTTGAAACGGCGTATACCGCTCACTGCCAATTGCGAGCAGCAGTGGATGTACCCCTGCAGCGTCTACTGCGTGTACTTCTTTGACTCCGGTAATTTCCTGCTTGATCGCTTCCCCTGTCATTTCGTGGATCACTGCACCAAACGACGTGTCCTCCTGCGGCGGCCGCCCGACGACAGTAAAGGGCAGAATAGCTTTATCTTTGGCATACACCTTATGAACCTTCATGACCGGGAAATCATGCGTCAGGCTGTAATAGCCCAAATGATCTCCAAACGGTCCTTCTGGCTTCGTGTCTTCCGGATAAATATCGCCGGTAATAACAAAATCGGCGTCCTGATTAATACAGTAGCCGTCTTCGTAGCTGTACTGAAAACGACGCCCGGACAGCATGCCGGCAAACATCATTTCACTCAGCCCTTCCGGAAGCGGCATCACCGCTGAAATAGTATGAGCGGGGGGCCCGCCGAGAAAAATACTGACCTTTAAAGGCTCTCCCTTGGCTACGGCCTTCGCCTGATGCACACCAATTCCCCGCTGAATTTGGTAATGCAGGCCCACCTCTTCATCGGGGACAAAGTCATTTCCGCTAAGCTGTACCCGGTACATGCCGAGGTTGGCATTCATCGGTCCCGATTTTTCCGGGTCTTCTGTATACACCTGTGGCAGGGTGAGAAACGCGCCGCCATCCCGCGGCCAGTGCTGAATCATCGGCAGGTCACTGATGCTGACTTCCCGAAAGTCTTCCGCCCCGCCTTTCTTTTTCTTCGGAAGTGCTTTTACTGCCGTCAGGCCGCTCGTCATATTACGAAGCGGATGCTTCAGTGCCTGTACCGGATCATTTCTCATCGTGATAACATTTTGAACCTGCTTCCAGTTTTTCCGAAAAATGAATTTGCTGCGTTCAACCGTGCCAAATAAATTAGAAACAGCCTGGAACGGGCTTCCTTTTACATTTTCAAATAAAATGGCCGGCCCTTCCTGTTCATAGAACCTTAAATGAATGGAAGCCATCTCCAGGAAGGGATCGACTTCTTCCTTGATTCGTACTAAATGGCCGTGCTTTTCAAGATCTTCTACGCATTCGTTGAGGTTTTGATACATATGCAGCTTTCCATCCTTCCGAATTGTATTTCACTTTCTCTACTTATTTTAGTACATTTTCCCTTCAGGCTGTATTTATTTACCCTTTGCCTTCTGTTTTCTTTACACCGGCGCAGGCTTTGCCCGCTGCTTTTGCGGCAGTGACAAATAAACGACCATGCCAAGTATCAGGCACGTGCCCACGCTCTGATAGAAACCAAACGGTACGTGCAGCCACCATACCGAAGCCAGAATAGCGGCAAGAGGCTCCAGGCATCCCAAAATACTTGTTTCCTGCGGCTTTAAATATTTCAGACTTTCCAGATAAAACCAAAAAGCAATCATAGTGCCGAAAATAACGACAAAAATTACGCTCCCGGCCATGCTCCATGTCCAGCTCTCCCATGCGGCGTCCCACGGGGCATGCAAAAAACTTACAGCTGCTCCTCCAACAGTCATCGCCCACCCGATTACATTCATAGAGCCCCACGCTGCCAAAAGAGGGCCTGCGTAAAGAGTATAAAAGGCAAGCGCCACACCGGAAAGAATACCCCAGACTACTGCTTCCGGCGGCACAGATAATTCGGCCAGCTTCCCATTTGTCAGCAGCAGAAACGTGCCGGCAAGTCCCATCAGCACAGCGCCCGCGTCCCGTATATTCCAATATGTATGCCGGACGGCAAGCAGGTAAGCAAGAATGAACACCGGAGCCAAATATTGCAGCAATGTAGCCACAGCTGCGTTTCCGCTCTCAATGGAGGCCATATATGTATACTGAACAGCGAGCATGCCGAATAAACCAAATATAAGCACTGCTCCTGCGCTCTTTTTCCGCTTCCAGATTCCGGTTACTTTTTCTTTATTTCCAAGCATTAAAGAAATAGTTAACAGAAGGATGCCGGAAAGAAGCAGCCTGACAGCCACCAGCCATTCCACAGGCAGGTGGTGAGTTTCAAAAATATACTGCGATACTGTTCCTCCAATACCCCAGAGGGAGGCTCCGCTTATCACCAGCAAAAAGCCTGCTGTCCGTCTTTTTTGTACTGTCTGCATCATCGGCGTCCTTTCTATTGCCAGTTTCAGCTGCGTATCCCCTCCATTATACGCAAAAAGCACTGCCTGGTTAAACTGTTGCCTTAAGGTTTTTTGCCTGTCTGGATACCAAAACGCCGCCCCTTTTCAGGAGCGGCGCAGCATGAACCTTTTATTTCGTAATCATTCCTTTAGCCACGGATACAAGGTTTTGCGGACGTTCCGCCAGTCTTCTCATAAAATAACCGTACCATTCTTTGCCAAAGGGCACGTAGACTCTGACATTGTAGCCTTCCTGCACGAGCTGCAGCTGCAGTTCTGTTCGAAAGCCATACAGCATTTGAAATTCAAATGTGTCGTAAGCTATACCCTGGTCTTCCACAAACAGCTTAACCGCGTTAATAATCCGGTGATCATGCGTGCCGATAGCCGTAAATCCTTCCTGGAGCAAATGTTTTTGAATCATCAGAAAATAATTGGCGTCAATTTCATGCTTGTCTTTGAATGCAACCTCTTCCTTTTCCTTATAAGCCCCTTTTACAATCCGAAGAGGCACCCCGGCAAGGCTGTCGAGATCCTCAAGCCCCCGCCTTAAATAACCCTGTAGGACCGTGCCTACATTATCATATTCCTTTCGGAGCGTTTTCAGTACATTCAGCGTCTTTTCATAACGGGAATAGTCTTCCATGTCGATGTTTACGAAATTCTGTTTTTCCTTTGCCGCCTGCAGAATCTCCTTCATATTTTCTGTACAATAGTCTGTATCTATATCAAGACCAAGCTTCGTCAGCTTTACTGTCAGCTCTGACTGTACGTTTTTCGCATAGACGCTCTCAATAATCTCGATAGTTTTCTGCTTGGCTTCCTCCACCTCTGATTTTTCCGTTATAAATTCCCCAAGATGGTCAATAGTCGCCATGAGGCCCTGCTCGTTCATCGATTGAATGGTTGTTAATGCTTCATCAATATCTTCCCCAGCCACTACTTTTGAAGCCCCGAGGTGAATGCCCCACTTTTTGGCGCCCTTTGTCAGCGTCTTATTCTGGGAAAGAAATATAAAAAACGAACGTGAAATTGTCATAGGTGCACCCTCCTGATCTTTTCAGTACTGCCCTATACTGTTGCAAAATACGTGCCAACATGGCTGCACCGGTATCCGCAGGGGTTTCCGTAAAAAAGAAAAAGCCTGTCCGTCAAAACCGCAAGAAATTTTGCGCTTTATGCAAAAAATTATAAATGAAATTTACTCATCCGGTACTGCAGACTCTGCCGGCTGATGCCAAGCTCTTTGGCTGCCTGCATGACGTTACCGCCGCTTTGGTTCAGCGCATCTTTAATCAAAGCAAATTCCATTTCAAGCAGACGTTCCTTTAAACTTCCTTCGCGGCTGCTTATTCCAGCCGGCCCGCCTTTCTCTATCTCACCTGTTTCCAGAAGATCGGTGCGTTTGCGGAAATGGTCCGGCAGGTGGCTTTCTTCGATCATTTCTTCATCAAGCATTAAATTCATTGCTCCCTCGATGACGTGTTCAAGCTCCCGGATGTTTCCCGGCCAATGATAGGACTCCAGCCTCGCTTTCACCGCAGGTGAGACACGATTCACGTCCATTTGAAAAACACGGTTGTACTTTTCCAGAAAGGTTTCCACCAGCGGCTCGATATCTGTTTTTCTTTCCCGCAGCGAAGGGACATACAGCGTAACAACACCAATACGGTAAAAAAGATCCTCACGGAGTTCATTGTTTTGAATAGCCTCTGCCGGCTCTTTGTTCATCGTGGCGATAATGCGGACATTGATGGACTGCTCTTTGTGCGATCCTAAACGGGTGACCTTTTTTTCCTGCAGGACTCGCAGAAGCTTTGCCTGCAGTGCCACCGGAAGCGAATTAATTTCATCGAGCAGAAGCGTGCCGCCCTCTGCTTTTTCGAACAGCCCGGCCCGTTCGGATGCCCCTGTAAAAGCTCCTTTTACCGTCCCAAACAAAATGCCCTCAATCAGCGTTTCCGGAAGAGCAGCGCAGTTCTGTGATACAAACGGCTGGCCAGCCCGCTCGCTTTCACTGTGAATGCTCTGGGCAAACAATTCCTTCCCCGTGCCCGTTTCTCCTACAATTAACACCGAAGACGACGTTCTCATTGCCCGCTTCGCGTTCTGCACCACCCCTGTGATTTCAGCCGAATGCCCGATAATCTGGTCAAATGTAAAAAGCCCGCTGTCGGTTTTTTTCTGGTTTTCCCGGACCAGCTTTTCCATGCGGGTAACGTCCTTTGCGATCTCGGCTGCTGCGACAATCCGTCCCCCAGAATAAATCGGAAAAATTTCGTTGATAGTCGTGATGTTTTTCCCACGGCTCGTTGTATAATGCTGTTTTTTTTCTCTCGTTTCCACTCCCTGTTTGATAGCCTGGAGCAGTCTGCTGTCACGTTCATGCTCGAAAAGGAAAACGTCCATCATACCTTTATTATTAAAATCTTCGTATGTCATGGACTCAATTTCACGCATTTTGTCATTATAAATAATCAGGTTTTCATCTGCATCAATAACACGGATCCCCTGATCCATTTTTACCATTAAATGATCAAACACATCGTTCAGCTCAGGATAGGATAACGAATTCGTACCTTGATATACCATGGACCCACCCTCTTTGTAATTTATTCTTGCTCTGATTTTATCATGAAGTGCGAAGTCTCCGTACGCAAAATCCCAAAACTTAGGAATGCAAAATTTTGCACCTTTAATCTCTTAATTTTTCTATTTGTGCTTCTATCCACCGAAGTATTCAATTATAATGGACGTCTCCGCCGGTTTTGTTAAGGCCTGTTGAAGTTAAGAATATTGGCACTATTCTTGCAACATATAATAGTACATTCAAGGGGAGGTGTACTGAATGGAAGGAATAACATTATTCACATGGCTGCTAATATTAATACCCATGCCGATTACTGTGGTTTTAGCAGCAATCAGTTATGTTAAATCAAAAAAGGAGAGCACCTAAATGGATATTTCTGTACCAACAATTGTGACATTTATCGTTTACCTTATTGTAATGCTTAGCATTGGTTTTTTATTCTACAAGCTGACCAATAACCTCTCGGATTACGTTTTAGGCGGACGAAAATTGAACGGACCCGTAGCTGCGCTCAGTGCCGGTGCGTCTGACATGAGCAGCTGGCTTCTGCTCGGCCTGCCAGGGGCCATGTATCTCGGCGGGATGAGTGAGATATGGCTGCCGATCGGCCTTACCATTGGAGCTTATTTGAACTGGCAGTTTCAGGCGAGAAGACTCCGCAGGTATACAATCATCGCCAACGATTCAATTACGATACCCGACTTTCTTGAAAACCGCTTCCACGATAAAACAAAAGCACTGCGAATTGTTTCGGCATTATTTATACTTATTTTCTTTACTTTTTATACCTCTTCCGGACTGGTCGGGGGCGCCACCCTGTTTGTGAGTTCGTTCGGCCTTTCCTATCAGGCAGCTCTTTGGATCGGCGGCGCTGTTATTATTACGTATACGTTCCTCGGTGGATTTATGGCCGTCAGCTGGACTGACTTTATCCAGGGCATTCTGATGTTTCTGGCGCTCGTTGCTGTTCCGATCGCTGCCGTTATAGAAATTGGTGGATGGGGAAATTCTGTCCAGACCGTGGCATCCATTAATCCGGATGCGTTAAGTGCCTTTACGAATGTGAGTGTTATTTCTGTGGTCTCCCTGCTTGCCTGGGGGCTCGGGTACTTCGGCCAGCCGCATATCATTACGAGGTTTATGGCGATACGTTCCGAAAAAGAAATTCCGATGGCCCGGTTTGTAGGTATGAGCTGGATGGTTATTTCTCTTCTCGGTGCTATTTTTACAGGATTTATCGGTATTGCTTACTTCTCCGGCAACGCCCAGCTCGGAGAAGGGAATCAGGAAACCGTCTTTATTCTGTTTACCCAGGTACTTTTTAATCCGTGGGTGTCCGGCGTTCTTCTCGCAGCGATTCTCGCTGCTATTATGAGCACGGTGGACTCCCAGCTGCTTGTATCCTCCAGTGCCCTTGCGGAAGACTTTTATAAAGGGATGCTCCGCCCCAAAGCTTCTGACCGCGAGCTCGTCTGGGTCGGCCGGATTGGCGTTATCGTCATCGCCCTCGTCGCCCTGCTGCTCGCCTCCAACCCGGGAAGCACGGTACTTGAACTTGTAAGCTACGCATGGGCCGGGTTCGGCGCAGTATTCGGGCCTGCAATGCTTTTCTCCTTATTCTGGCGCCGGACGAGCATGTGGGGTGTGCTTGCCGGGATGATCGCCGGCGGCACCACCGTCATTATCTGGGTTCAGCTTTCCGGAGGATTGTTTGATCTCTACGAAATTGTGCCAGGCTTCCTGATCAACGTCTTAATCATCATTGCCGTCAGCCTGCTTGGGCCGAAGCCTTCAGACAAAATTCAAACTGAATTTGATTCTGTCGGCACGTATACGGAGAAAAACTGAGCAAAAAATACCCGCTTCCTGGTATAGACAGGAGCGGGTATTTATTATATTTACTGCTGTTTTTCGGTGAATGCCTGTTCCTGAAGCGCTGCCGCTTTGTCCGTGCGTTCCCAGGGCAGATCAACGTCATGACGTCCAAAGTGCCCGTAAGCGGCTGTCTGCCTGTAAATCGGCCGGCGGAGATCAAGCATTTTGATGATGCCTGCCGGCCGGAGGTCAAAGTTTTCATTGGCAAGCTTTACGAGCACCTCTTCTGATACTTTTCCCGTACCAAATGTAGCGATTGAAATGGAGACAGGCTGAGCTACTCCGATCGCATACGCCAGCTGAACCTCGCATTTATCTGCAAGACCTGCTGCAATAATATTTTTGGCTACATACCGGGCTGCATACGAGGCGGAACGGTCGACCTTTGTCGGGTCTTTACCGGAAAACGCACCGCCGCCGTGACGGGCATAGCCTCCGTACGTATCAACAATGATTTTTCGTCCGGTAAGGCCGGCGTCCCCCTGCGGTCCGCCAATAACAAAGCGGCCGGTCGGGTTTATGAAATAGTTGGTTTTAGCGTCGAGAAGCTCTGCCGGCACTACCGGCTCGATAACGTATTTGTGCATATCCTCTTCAATCTGTGCAAGCGTTACGTCATCCGAATGCTGGGTAGAAATAACGATCGTTTCCACCCGGAGCGGCTTCCCGTCGTCTCCGTATTCCACGGTAACCTGCGTTTTTCCATCCGGACGCAGATACGAAAGATTGCCGTCCTTCCGGACTTTTGTTAACTGACTTGCCAGCTTGTGCGCAAGCGAGATCGGCAACGGCATGAGTTCATCGGTTTCATTATCTGCATACCCAAACATCAAGCCCTGGTCCCCCGCTCCGATCGATTCCAGTTCATCCTCGGTCATCGATCCTTCACGGGTTTCAAGCGCCTCATCAACGCCCTGGGCAATGTCGGCCGACTGCTCATCTATAGACGTCAAAACCGAGCACGTTTCGTAATCGAAGCCATATTTTGCCCGTGTATAACCGATGTCTTTCAAAGTTTCCCTGGCAATTTTAGGAATATCCACGTATGTAGATGTCGATATTTCTCCTGCCACTAATACGAGACCAGTATTTACTACTGTTTCCGCTGCCACCCGGGCATTCGGATCATCCTTTAAAATTGCATCCAAAATCGCGTCGGAAATCTGATCACACACCTTGTCCGGGTGTCCTTCTGTAACAGATTCCGACGTAAATAAACGTCGTCCAATTGTAGACACGCTGCTGCCTCCTTTTTAACTGCCTGCTACGGTTGTACTCTCCCATTCTTCGGGTAGACGAAAAGAAAACGGCAGTAGGCCGTTGTGTACAAGAAAAGCCCCTTGTCCCAAAAATTGAGGGAAAAGGGGCTGTCAGTTCAGCTTTTTCGCCTCTTATCTTTCAAGGCATCTGTCTGCCTCTCCAGGTTAGCACCTTTCCGTTACCGGATGGTTGCTGGGCTTCTCAGGGACTGTCCCTCCACCTGCTCAGGATAAGAGTATCCGTTCGTACAAAATCTTAACGCAAACCCTATTTGATGTCAAACCTAGTGCCCTCCGCGCTGGCACGTTTTGTCATCGCAAAGGAAATGAAACCACTGATACCGATTTACAGAAACAGTATGATACAGCTTGCGGCCAAGCGTTTCTACTCCCGGCAGTAAAAATACTGCCTTCAGCGGCTTCAAAGCCGGAATAGTATAACATAATTTTTTCACCGTATAATAACCAGCGTATACGTACGTATTATCCTCTACACTGTGCATCTGCTCTTCAAGCGGCTCTCCCTTGAGCATCGGGTACTTTTCAAATAAATCCTCATCATATATAGGCTTCCATTTCACCCTGTTCGTCTTATCTATCGCCGAGAGATAAGTATGGAATCTGGTGCATAACGGACAATCACTATCATAGAATACAATAAATTCCGGTTGTTGTTCCATAGTTGTTCCCCTTTCATTGCTTTCCTACATCTTTTCCCTCTTAGTCCTAAAAATATTCATGAACTTTTTTAACGAATAAGTATGTACTATTAAACTAAATGTGTTACACTATTTTATATTCTATCCATCATTCATGATGAATAAATCCAACTTCCCCCTCATTAAAGGAGTGATTGTTTATGAAGCCGCCGTTCGCTTCCAAACCCGAAACAAATCTATTGAATGAAGCGCACGTCCAATGGAATCTCTCTGTCCCTGCGCTTGTGAAGCGCTCGCTGGCTCTGCAGGAGGGCTCACTTACAGCAGAAGGTGCTCTTGCCGTGAAAACAGGCAAATACACCGGACGGTCTCCAAAAGATAAATATATTGTCGATGAGCCCGGCAGTTCTCCTTATATTGACTGGGGAAACGTAAACCAACCAATGTCCGAAGAAGTGTTTGAACGGCTTTATAAAAAAGTGACGGCTCATTTGAACAGCCGGAATGAAGTATTTGCAAGCGACGCCCTAGCCGGAGCTGACCCCGACTACCAGCTTCCTGTCCGGGTCATCACCTCCTGCGCCTGGCATCAATTGTTCGCCCGGCAGCTGTTTATCCGACCAGACGGAAGAGAAAATCCTTCTGCTCCGCCCTTTACGCTCATAGCTGCACCGGAATGCAAAGCAAATCCTGAGACAGACGGCACCTCGTCGGAAACATTTATCGTCATCAGTTTTGCGCAGCGCACAATTTTAATCGGCGGCACAGAATACGCCGGAGAAATGAAAAAATCAATCTTTTCTGTCATGAACTACCTGCTTCCTGAACAAAACGTACTGCCGATGCACTGCTCGGCAAACATCGGCAGTGATGGCGCAAGCGCTTTGTTTTTCGGTCTTTCCGGCACCGGAAAAACAACCCTTTCCGCAGATCCTTCCCGGCTTTTGGTCGGCGACGATGAACACGGATGGTCCGAAAACGGTATTTTTAATATCGAAGGCGGATGCTACGCAAAATGCTCGAATCTGTCCAAACAGAAAGAACCACAGATCTGGAACGCTATCCGTTTTGGCGCTGTACTTGAAAACGTTGGGATAGACGATGCCAGTGGAAAAGTTGACTACACGGATACTCAGATCACGGAAAACACAAGGGCGGCTTATCCGATTGAACATGTCGATGGGATTGTTCCCTCCGGCACAGCCGGTCATCCTTCGGCGATCATTTTTTTAACTGCAGATGCATTCGGCGTTCTTCCGCCAATCAGCAGATTGACGAAGGAGCAGGCCATGTACCATTTCCTCAGCGGCTACACAAGCAAGCTCGCCGGCACGGAAAGAGGCGTCACTTCTCCGGAAGCAACCTTTTCCACCTGCTTTGGGGCACCGTTTCTTCCACGGCAGGCTTCTGTCTATGCAGAAATGCTCGGTGAAAAAATTGATGAACACAATGTGCCTGTCTTTCTGGTGAACACCGGATGGAGCGGCGGCGGTTACGGAGTCGGCAGCCGCATGGATCTTTCATACACCCGGGCTATGGTGCAGGCAGCCCTCAACGGAGAGCTGACTGATACAGCCACGGTCGAGGATCCTATTTTCGGACTGCATATCCCTGAGTCCTGCCCCGGAGTTCCCGAAGATATGCTTCAGCCGAAAAAAATGTGGGCAGAAGCCGGCGACTATGAGGTTCAGGCCCGCATGCTTGCCCGCAAGTTTGCGGAAAATTTCAAGCGGTTTTACGACGTGCCTGCTTCTATCGCAGACGCGGGACCAACCCAGTTGTAGGAGCTATTTTTCATCGGCGTCAGGAAGATGCAATACGTCAAAAAGGAACCGGTGCCTGTTTATATGCAGGCACCGGTTCCTTTTATTTTAATGTAATATATCCTGCTTCCTCCGCATATTTCACACTACGGGGAAGCACTTCGTCTTTCATAATAAAGCTGTAGCCGGGATGGTCACGAATATTACTTGGAAGTGTTTCTATCAGCACCGGACCGTCTGTTTCCATATAATCCTCATGAGGAATCAGCGACTCCACCACAGCGATGTATATATTTTTTATTACGTCTTCACTCCGGCCAGCCACCTTGTACTGGCCAAGAGAGCGTATCACTTCAACCCGGCCTCCGGTTTCCTCATCAACCTCCCGTACAGCTGCTTCTTCGGGGGCTTCTCCCTCTTCGATCTTCCCGCCCGGAAACTCCAGCCCGCGCTGGGAGTGACGAGTGAGCAGCCACTTGCCGGCATATAAGCATATAACCCATACATGTCCCGGCTTGTCTGAAAATGGAGTGTCGTTTAACGCCAATTCCACTTCGTTATTGTAGTAGTCCCGGAATTTATAGCAGGTCGTCATATGGCCAGTTCCTCACACATACGTATCACTCCACTTCTATCATCTCTCCGGGGGCATTTATTTTTCCTGGCGGCTGTATAATCTTGCCGCCATTGCTTTAGACCAGGAGCGCTGATCGTTTTTTCGCTCGTGAAACTCTTCCATAAGCTGATCTCCTTCATACCCTTCGGTAATCAGCTCTTTCAATATCAGTTCGGTGATATTTTCATCTTTTCCAGCCATATACGCCTGGATTAAAACGCCAAGAGAATGCTCGAGTCTCGTCGTTTTTTTCACAACTCCCCTCAAAAGCGCCGGGGCATTGTCAGGATGAGTGATGACCGCTTCCATCAGCATTTCCTCTTCGTGTCTTTCCCACTCGTGAATAATGTCTTCATATTCTGTAGGTATGACCGCATCAAGGAGCCATGATCTATCAGGCTCCTCCCGATTAATAATGAGCCCTTCTTTCATTTTTATCTCATGCATTTCAATTGCGTCACCGTCTTTTTGAAACAGGCTGAGGCGGACTAGACGGAACGTTTTCATGATTTACGGCCGGCGGCCTGAATTGTTCGTTCATATGCTTCTTTTAAGCGGCGTACGCCCTCATCGATATGCGTGCGTGGGCAGGCCACGTTAATGCGGACAAAGCCAGCACCTTCATCGCCAAAGATATGCCCGTCACTAAGAGCTACCCCTGCTTCTTTGCGCAGCCATTCCTCCAGCTCTTTTTTATCCATCCCAAGGTTACGGAGATCAATCCAGACAAGATACGTCCCTTCCGGCTTAATAACGTGCGCTTCCGGAATTGCCGACTCCAGTTGATCCTTTAAATAATCAACGTTTTCCCGCAGATGAACGAGCAGTTCTTCCAGCCACTCGCTCCCATGCCGGTATGCGGCTTCCGCAGCTACTGTGGCGAACGGGTTGTCGATTCCGACAAAATTACGCTGCAGATGGGCTTCGTATGCTTTTTGTGAAGCTTTTTTCTCAAAAACCACATAGGACAGCTGCAGGGCTGCAAGATTAAAGGTTTTGCTCGGCGCCATGCAGGTGATGGTTTCCACATCATAACCATCCGCCGCCTTTGAAAATGGTACATGCACGCCGGAGAGAATAAGATCTGCGTGGATTTCATCAGATACCACCAGCACGTTGTATTTCTCTGCCAGAGCGGCGATCTGCTGCAGCTCTTCTTCGGTCCACACCCGGCCGATAGGGTTATGAGGGCTGCACAATAAAAGCATTTTCGCGCCGGCTTTCATCTGTTCTTCAAGGTTTTCCACATCAATAGTAAATCCTTCGTCTGTTTCTTTCAGCGGGTTCTTATACAGCGTTCGTTCATTATTATTTACTAACATATAGAACGGGTAGTAGACCGGGGTCTGCAGAATAACGCCCTCACCTTTTTCCGTAAATGTCTGAATCAGATGACTGATCGCCGGCACTACGCCCGGGGTGAAGACAAGCTGCTCGTTACTTATATTCCAGTCATGGCGCGTGCGAATCCATTCGGTTGTCGCGTCCTTCAAAGATTCCGGACGACGGTGATAGCCGAAAATCCCGTGATCAACTACCTCCTGCATGGCATCAAGTACAGGCTGCGGTGCCTGAAAATCCATGTCCGCAACCCACATCGGCCAGAGCTCCGAAGAGCCATAGCGTTCGGCCGCAAAGTCCCACTTCATTGAGTTTGTATTTTTCCGATTTAATACCTTGTTAAAATCCATGCTTAAAAAGCCTCCTCGTTTCATCTTCCCATGTCTATTCCGTTCTTTATTTTATCACTTTCTTTTTAGGAAGACGAATTCAAACGGCTTTTAAACGATGAATCTTTTTGACTCCACCACGGATTCCTTCCAGTAATCCGAAAAATCAGTATAGCCGACACCGTCGGATTCTGTGGCATGAAACAGTGTTTCGTCAGAAATATACATACTTACATGATTAATGCTGCCGTCTCCATTCGTATCGAAGAAAATCAGGTCTCCCCGCTTCCAGTCTTCTTCAGCAACATCCCGGCCCTCCTGCGCCTGATCCTCCGAGACCCTTGGAAGATCCACGTTTTCTTCAGCATACATACGCTGCGTAAAGGAGGAACAGTCGAAATATTCGGTCGTAGTCTCAGACGCTCCCCATTTGTACGGAACACCTGTAAACTCTTCCCCCTTCTCAATCACTCTGGCGATTCTTTCCTGGGCCGGGCTCCAAAGCTCTGTTGTATAGCGGTTTCCGGTCTCTTCTTCTTCGAATGCCAGTTCTTTCGCGGCTTCTTTCACAGGAATATAAGATTCTCCCCTCCAATTGAACCAGGCGGGACTCTGTTCAAGCTCCCCCTCCCACGAAGCGCCGTTCACAGATAAACGCACGGCCCGGCCTTCTTGTTCCAGCTCCGCTCCGTATAAAGATGCGGCCGTTTCGGGACGAAGGTAGAGCTCTTCCTCTGCTTTTCCGCCCTCGATGTACCAGGCTTTGTCATTGCCATCGACAGTGGTGATTAAAACGTGCCGATCCGCCCAGTAACCCGCGCCACCTGCAATAACCATTGCTGCAGCAACACTTAACCACACCCAGTTTTTCTTCATGTTTTACCTCCTTCCCGTACAATTGTTCTGATTGTTGTTTTTTCATGATAAAATAAACGTATTAACGGAGGGAGTGGTCGTAATGAAACCAACAATCCTGTTTATTGCCGCCAGTCTTGACGGCTATATCGCTGATGCAAAAGGAAATATTGACTGGCTGCTGAAAGCCGAAGGCGAGGGAGACAATGGCTACGATGAAATGTACCGGCGGGTGGATACGGTCGTAATGGGAAGAAAAACCTACGAAGACGTGCTCGTTTTAACAGATGCCTTTCCCTACAGTGACAAAGACTGCTATGTTTTTTCCACCAGCCGCACGGGCAACGACGGTTACGTCTCCTTTGTCCAAGGAAACGTGGCAGAATGGCTTCAAAACAAGCAGCAGGAGTCTGGAAGTGGCATATGGGTCATTGGGGGCGCAGACATTATAGATCCTCTCCTAGAAGCAGAACTGATCGATGAATATATTATTACCTTTACGCCTGATCTTTTAGGAAGCGGCGTCCCGTTGTTTAAGCAACGGACCGGGCAGCCAAAACGGCTTCATCTGCACGAAGTGAAGCGTTGGGGAGAACTGGCCCAGCTCCACTACAAACGGGCTGAAGATCTGCCCGGGCAGTAGTTTGGACCCATTCGCATCTATAGGTAAAAGCATCATTTTTTCTGAAAAGTGTGTACTTTTCTTACTCTTTAGGTAATAATAAGCATATAGAGTAGCATTCGTCCAATTTGTTGCTCTTATCCCATATTTCATTTTGCTCCTGCTGCCTGCAGGAGCCTTTTTTTATTTTACCGCGTGTTTGACCTCTTGAATATATTGCTTCACCCGTCGCCCTTCCTGCTCATTCAACGCAAACCCGCATTCGCTCGCAACGAAAGCAGATTCCCGTTCAAACATAACTATCGCCTTTTGCAACGAGGCCCACACGCTATCGTAAGAGCCCGCTGCATAAGTAGCTGCCAGTTCTTTATTATTCTTGGCCCCGAGGTGTTTTTCCAGATGCTTCGCCTCCTGGCCGAAATTTACTGATGTCTTTTTTTCGAGTACAACCTTCCACTTCAGCATTTGTATCAGCATACGGCGGATAATATTCAGGTGGGCCTGGGCGTAGAGCATTTCTCTCCGCCCCCAGCCTTTGACTACATACACCGCCACCCACCAAAACTCATTACAGCATTGGTGAAAGAATCCCTCTTCCGGCACCTTTGTTTTGTAGCCTATGTCGGTAGGAGCAGGAAAATCAGAAACTGGGCGATCTTTATCCAGCAGGCAGCGGGTCAAACCGTCCTGCTCCCAGTGCTCATACCTGTTCTCTGCGCGCTTTAAGGTTAAATCAATGCGGTTACCATCCTGAAAAAGCATCAGAAAGGCAAATGACTCTCCCAACGGTTCACGGTATAAATTCATTTCATCCGGGGTCTGCATAACCAAAGGCTTTCCAAACACTTCAAGCCAGGTCCGGTCCTGAATCATTTGTTCCATATTTTCCACAAAATAAATAATATCAAAATCACTGAAAAGATCAGGACTGCTGCTTCCGGCGGCTGCACGGGATCCGCTTAGAGCTGCGGCCCGGACCCGTTCATCGTTTCTGGCAGTCTCCATTATCAGCGCCATCACAGCCTCAGGCGTGCGCACAGGCAGCCTCTCCTTTTAATCCAGGCTCGTCGATGCAGCCTCATAAGACAGCATCTGTCTGATTTGATTATGACTATCAAGCACAGCCACCGCCGGTTTGAACTCCCGGGCCGTTTCATTTTCCATCAATGCATAAGCAATAATGATGACCACATCCCCCGGCTGCGCCATTCTCGCGGCTGCACCGTTCAGGCAAATTACCCCGCTGCCCCGGAGGCCTTCAATCACGTACGTTTCCAGACGGGCCCCGTTCGTATTATTGACTACCTGCACTTTCTCGTTTTCCCACAGGTCCACCGCCTCCATCAGATCCCGGTCAATGGTAATGCTTCCTACATAGTTTAAATCTGCTTCTGTAACTACAGCCCGGTGAAGCTTTGATTTCATCATCGTACGGTACATCAGTGTCACCCCCTTTCTTTCTGGTCAGGAGAAAGAATAATATTATCGATGAGTCTCGCTCCCGAAAACTGCACCGCTCCTGCGATAATTATCTGCCCGTTCCATTCCCTTACAGGTTTAAGACCGGGATAAGTTAAAATATCCATATAATCAATCGTTCCGGAAATGTTAGCTTCTACTGTATGTTTTGCTTTCTTCAAAATGTCCCCGGGTCCATAAAACCCCTCTTCCATCCATAACGCTCCCTGCTTTAATCCTTCATACAGCCAGACAGCTTCCCGGCGCTCCCTGCTGGTTAAATTCACATTTCTGGAGCTCAGAGCCAGGCCGTCAGCTTCCCGAACCGTCGGGCCAGTAACAATCTCTGTTGGAAGATTAAAATCACGGGCCATATTCGTCAGTACAGCGGCCTGCTGCGCATCCTTCTGCCCAAAGTAGGCCCGTGCCGGCTGAACAATCTGCAGCAGCTTCAGCACCACGGTCGCCACTCCGTCAAAATGTCCCGGCCGGCTTTTGCCGCAGAGCACATCACTTCCCTCATGCACGCGCACCCCTGTCTGCATCTCTTCGGGATACATCTCTTTCGCTGACGGGGCAAACACTATATCGACGCCCCGGGCTTCGGCTTTTTCAAGATCCGCTTCGAGCGTACGCGGATACGCTTCGTAATCTTCATCCGGACCAAACTGCAGCGGATTGACAAAAATGCTCACCACTACTGCATCGTTTTCTTTCAAAGCCTGCATCATTAATGAAAAATGTCCTTCGTGCAGTGCTCCCATTGTCGGCACAAAACCAATTATTTCTCCCTGCTGTTTTCTCTCATTGATATGTGTGCGAATTTCCTGAATTGAAGTAAATACTTTCATGACGATGCGCCTCTGCTAAGATCTTTCAACACAGAGGCATCCATGGAAAAAGTATGCCTCTCCTCTGGAAATGCTTTCGCTTTTACATCACTTACATAGCTCTCAAGGGCTTCGTCAATTTGTGCCTGCACATTAGTGTACTGCTTAGCAAAGGAAGGGACAAAGCTCTCTCCCCATCCGACAGCGTCGTGAAAAACCAGCACCTGACCGTCAACGCCGGCCCCGGCGCCTATGCCGATAACCGGAATCGAAAGATGCACTGCAATCCGGGTGGCAAGCTCTCCAGGAACACATTCAAGCACCAGCGCAAAAGCTCCCGCCTGTTCGAGTCTCTCTGCTTCTTCCATCAATCGCTGTGCTTCTTCTTTTGTTTTCCCTTGTACTTTGTACCCGCCAAGCACCCCTACGGACTGGGGAGTAAGGCCGAGATGCCCTATGACCGGGACGCCGGCAGCCGTTAAGCGGGCGATAGTCCCTCTGGTAATTTCATCTCCCCCTTCAAGCTTCACTGCCTGGGCACCGCCTTCCTGCATCAGACGTTTCACTGCTGTAAACGTGCTCTCCATAGAGGAATGATAGGTTAAAAAGGGCAGATCCACTACGATAAATGTGCCCGGAGCCCCCCTGCGTACCGCACGTGCATGCATCACCATATCATCAAGCGTTACCGGAATCGTGGAATCGTAGCCGTGCACCACCATCCCTGCCGAATCACCCACAAGTATCATATCCATGCCAGCTTTTTCCGCGGCCTTTCCCGCCGGAGCGTCGTACGCTGTGATCATCGTAATCGGCTCCTGCCGTTCTTTCATCTGTTTAAATACCGCCGTGCTTTTCATCTCTCTCCTCCTGCTTCACTCAAAAGATATAGAATTATCTGATATTTTAGCCGATACATACTGCTTAGACCGACTTGTATTTACACATGTATATTATCTGACGCCCCTGCCATTTATTCAACCGCCGCGACTTCGTTTATCCAAAAAAATTCTTCAATAAAAAAATGCCCCCGTAAGAGGACATCAATAAATATTACTTAAGTCGAGCGAATCCCCAAATGTCTGAATCAGATACCGGCGGATCAAATCACGGCTGAACGGGGTTTCGTCTGCTTCACTGCGGGCTTCATCGTCTTTGGCAATAATGTGATCTATATGGGCTTTATTACCATTCACTTTTTGAATGACAGTGATGCGGTGGGAAGGGATATGCTTCAGCTCAAAAGAAAGCTTTCGCTTATTGATCTTAATATAGCTTTCGTGAAAGCCTGCTTCAATATGAAACTTGCGGTCGTTTATATTTTTAAATTCTTCTTCAAGATCCATAAAATAATACATAATTTCTCTAGCCGTCGAATCGATTAGCTGCTGCTCGGGCAGGGCATCAATATTTAAATATTTGCGTGTTTTAGTAGCGAATGTATTTTCAAAGCTCATTGATTTTCTCCCCTTTCAATTGCGTATCAAGTATTCAGTGCCGGCTCACATTACGGGCCTGAACACCTTCACCCTTGTCTGAACCCTGGTATTAACCGCTGCAGGAAACGCTTCTGCAGCCCTTCGGATGAACCACCCTGCGGACTCCCGGACGTGGTCCGGAGTAATTGTTTTCTTATCGAGCTTTTCGTCCAGCTTTTTTCGGAACTCGGTGACCCCTTCTTTATCTTCGCCAAAATACGCGTGATTGACTTCCGGAACCCGGCGGTCGAACGTATATGGGTTGAACTGCTGGTCTCCTTCATCCGTGCCGACATAGCAGAAAGCCACCTGCGGATTCCCAACTTCGTCAAACTGCATAATCGCAGCAGTCATATTTAAGCCAAGCTCCTTTTTCACGGCCAGACTTTCGTCGTATACCAGCTGCATTTTTTTATCAATTGGCTGTTCCTTATGTGATTCGAGAATCTTTACAAGCTGGGACCGGTGGGCGTCTGTTGCCACACCACTCACAGCCAGCAGCGCATTTCCGGCATCAAATACCTTCTGCGCCTTTTCATCCGCCGGCCCGCCCTCAAGGCTTGCCCCCTTTGAGTCCGTAGCAATCATCACAAAAGGATCCCCTTTGGGAGGTACGGCGCTTAGTAATAGTCCGGCAGTCATACTTTCACCTCTTCCAACATTCCTTGTGTCTATTGGTAATTACCCTCTGAGCGCACGGGCAAACGTCCCCCGGAAGCACTGTTATTTTTCATTTTTATAAGCCAATGTTGTTAAATTTCCGGAAAATCCATTTTAAATTTTTCGTAGCAAACCTTCCAAAATTCTTCAATACTCAGCGTATCGGCGTTAAGTTGAGTACTTCTTTTGCCTGGTGAAGGAAAAATCGAGACGGTTACTATTTTCGGTTCACATTGATACAGGTACGAAATACGGCTCCAGCAGTTACAGGCCTGGCTGAAAACCAGTTCACGCGCAGTATAGCTCATAGAAAACTCCTTCCTGTTTCTTCTGGCTATGCTTTTCTTCTATTTGGGTGTATACCTTTATCTTACCTAATATCGAGAGGAAATGAGTTGTTTTTCCTCATTCTTCCTAAAACAGTACTTCTTTCACATGTTCTTTCGTTAACCTCCGGAAGCCAAACAGAGGAATTCGTGAAAAGCCCGGCAGCTGCCCTGCCGGGACTGAACTTTCCTCTTATAATCTACTAATTGCATTTGTAAACAGTTTCAGGGGAAGGCCTGCAAAAAAAGAACGCCCTGCCTTCGCAGCACGTTCTTTCTATAAAAGCACTTTATGGATCTTTTAACCGGATGCTTCTGCCTTCTGAACGGGGGTCTGCTCAAAATACGCATCCATATGCTTATACCAGAGCCGATAGCCTTCGCTGTTTGGGTGAATGCCGTCACCAATATACTGTTCCATTTGACGGCCGTTTTCTGCATTTTCGTGAAAGGGCACAGAGGCATCTATAAACAAGACTCCCTGATCGCGCTCAAATTCTTCTTTGAGCTGATCCGCAAACTCCTGATAGCCGCTATCCAGCTCCGGAGTCGTGCTTTCATAGGTGATCGCCGGGTTTGGGTTCATCACCAATACTACGGCATCCGGCGCTTTCGTTTTCGCTTCCCGGATCAACTGATGGATATTATCAATACTTTGAGCAGCCCGAATGCCCCGATAGAAATCATTCAGTATACCTGTCTCAATAATCACAAAATCCGCTTCTTCAGAAAGCTCAGCATCGATCATTTCCCGTTCAAGCATATCCTCCGAGGAATAGCCATCAACTCCATGATTGTTCAGCTCTACGTGCTCGCTGTCATCATTAATCTGCTGCAGTCTCTCCTCTAATAGGCCGGCCCACGATTCGCTGTAGCTGTCCGCTCCGGTCCCGGCAGCCACACTTGATCCAAACACTTCTACAGTAGACGTATGATATGTATTTAGGCGGTGCTGCAAAAATGAATAAATATTCATCTCTTCCAGTTCTGAAAGCTCCTCGTCCGGGGTTTTAATTCTCTCACTGTTTTCATTTACAGATTCTCTATTTAAAGAAACGATTATCCAGATACCTCCAGCTGCGGCTGCTGTAAGCAGCAGTATAAATCTTTTTCTCATCTGTCCTAACTCCTTTTGCTATTTTCGATAGAGAATTGATCATAGCATAATATATTTCAGCAGCCTCCTACAAGGTCTAAAGGATCAGTTCTTCTCATTTATCAAATTTTTCTTACAATAGAAGTTATAACCCTCTGACGGACGGGAAAACCGTTATAAAAAGTGAGGTGAATAATTAATGTTAATGGTGAAATGCCCGGAATGTGGACACGAAAACACAGCTTCCATTCAAATGCCGCCCGAAACGTTAAGTACTGATTCCAACGTTTCCGGAAACGAACAGCCGTGTGAAAACTGCCATGCCTCGATTCCATTGTCCAACGAAAACCTCTACTATAAATAGGCCACCACTGTCAGCCTAAACACATACCGCCGAAACAAAAAACGACGCCGGGCCGAGGATAGTCCCTCAAACCGGCGTCGTTGGCGTGGTATGTATCTTGGAATGAATATATAATACCCCAACGCGTTTCAAACAGCAAGTTTTGTAACTAAAAAAAGTACATATACTTTTATAAGCCAATACAAAAACGACACCGGGATGAGAAGAAGCTCTCAAACCGGTGTCGTTGACGTAATATGTATGGTGGAGCCTAGCGGGATCGAACCGCTGACCTCTTGGCTGCCAGCCAAGCGCTCTCCCGGCTGAGCTAAGGCCCCATATTTTTGCTGATAAAATATCAGCCGACAAGAAATATTGTACCTTGTGTGTCTCTGTCTGACAAGTCCTTTTTTCACGTTTTTGTGTAACTTTGCAAAAAAGAGGGCCTGCCTGCGGGCAGGCCCATTTTCTTCTTACTCTTTACTCAGCCTCGTTTCAAGTGCTGTCTGGCGTTCTTCAAATCCCGGTTTGCCGAGAAGGGCAAACATGTTCTTTTTATACGCTTCCACTCCCGGCTGATCAAATGGATTGACACCGAGCATATAGCCACTCACAGCGCACGCTTTTTCGAAGAAATAAACGAGATATCCGAAGTAATACTCATTCCATTCTGGAATATCAATAATAATATTTGGAACGCCGCCGTCAGTGTGGGCAAGAAGCGTTCCTTCGAAGGCTTTCTCGTTGACGAAGCCCATCGTTTCTCCTGATAAATAATTTAAGCCGTCCAGGTCATCATCAGTGTTTTTCAATTCCAGAGCGCTCCCTGCATCCTGAATATGAAGTACTGTTTCGAGCAAATGACGCCGGCCTTCCTGGATGTACTGCCCCATCGAGTGCAAATCTGTTGAGAAATCGACTGCAGCAGGAAATAATCCTTTGCCGTCTTTGCCTTCGCTTTCCCCGTACAGCTGCTTCCACCATTCAGATACAAAGTGCATGTGCGGCTCATAGTTTACCAGCAGTTCAATGGCTTTTCCTTTCTGATACGCAGCGTAGCGGATAGCAGCATAACGGTAGGCCGAGTTTTCTTTTACACTCTGAAGCTTGCCAGCCTCCATGGCTGCAGCCGCTCCGTGCATCATCTTTTCCACGTCCAGGCCTGCTGCCGCGATAGGAAGAAGCCCTACGGCTGTAAGAACGGAATAACGGCCGCCGACGTCATCCGGCACGACGAATGTTTCGTAGCCCTTTTCGTCAGCCAGCGTTTTTAAAGCACCTTTGTTTTTATCTGTCGTAGCGTAAATTCTTGAAGCCGCTTCCTCTGCCCCGTATTTATTCTCGAGCCAGTCCCGGAACACCCGGAATGCAAGAGCCGGTTCTGTTGTAGTGCCGGACTTTGAAATGACGTTCACCGAAACGTCCTTGCCCTCCACCATTTCAAGAAGGTCATGCATGTAGCGCTGACTGATCTGGTGGCCGGCGAAATAAATTTCCGGGCCGTTCCGTTTAGAGCCGTCGAGCTGGTTGCGGAATGAATGACTCAAGCTGTCAATGGCCGCCTTCGCCCCCAGGTAGGAGCCCCCAATACCGATTACAATCAGCACATCTGAATCCTTTTTAATTTTTTCGGCTGCCTGCTGGATGCGGGAGAATTCTTCTTTGTCGTATGTATCCGGAAGATCAACCCATCCGAGATATTCCGAGCCAGCCCCGGTTTTTTCATGAATCATGCGATGGGCCGTTTCCACCATCGGCTGCAACTGCTCAATCTCATGCTCTGATATTTCCTGAGAAATATTTTTGCTGTTTACTTCAATTTGCTTTGCCATGTTATTACTGCCTCCCTTAAATATGTTTTATGTTTTCTCCGCCTCTATAACCCTTCTCCATTATAAAGAAAAACCCGGGCGCCCGCAAAACGTTCTTCAAACACCTGTACCCGTTTCAACCATATAAAAAAACCGCCGCTCGAAAGCGACGGTTCTTAAAGCGGGGATCATTATTTCCGTACCCGCTTATTCAGATCTGCCTGAATTTCATTGGATTGCTTCAGCCAGTCTTTTAATTTATCTTCAAGAGTATTAAATCCCTGAGTGTCGTTATTACTCTGCTGGGCTGGACGGCCGCTGCTTTTGCTTTGACGCGGAGCCTGGCTCTGCGGACGGCTTTCGCTTTTTTCCGGTGCCGGAAGGGTGTCCCGGATGGAAAGAGAAATCTTTCCTGATTCCTGATCGACGGATTTGATTTTCACTTTAACTTCATCGCCTACTGACAGTGCTTCGTTAATATCCTTAACGTAGCCGTGGGCGATTTCAGAAATGTGAACCAATCCTTGTTTATTTCCGTCGAGCGCAACGAACGCGCCGAATGGTTTAATTCCCGTTACTTTCCCCTCGACGATTGCGCCTACTTCATATTGCTGTACTGACATTCAAACAACTCCTATAACTTTTTATTAACTTTCAAATTATAGCATTATTTTCGAAATTCGGCAATCGATAAACTCACGGCCTATTCTTGACAAAAGTCCCACATGTTCGGTACTTTAAAGGAATAAATTAATTTTAAGGAGGAACCTACTATGAGCCAACCACGTGAACAGTGGGGGACGAGGCTTGGGTTCGTATTAGCAGCAGCCGGATCTGCCATTGGTCTGGGCGCTGTCTGGCGTCTGCCGTATGTTGCAGGCACCAGCGGCGGCGGGGCTTTTTTTCTGATTTTTGTTGCTTTTACGCTCATTCTCGGAACCGCTTTATTAATAGCCGAATTTGTGGTCGGGCGCCGCACCCAAAAGCCGCCGGTCCCCGCCTATAAAACTATTGCGCCGAATACCCCCTGGTTTTTTAACGGTATCATGGGCATGATCTGTGCTATTTTAATTTTATCCTTTTATTCCGTTGTCGGCGGATGGATTATTATTTACTTTGTCCGGAGCCTTGGAGGTCTTGCAAGTGGAGGGACAGATTACGAGGCTCTGTTTGGCTCGATTATTTCCAACCCCTGGGAAGTAGGCATTGCGCACCTTGCCTTTATGCTGATTACGATTCTTGTCGTACAGGGCGGCGTGCGTAAAGGTATCGAACGGACGACCAACTGGATGATGCCTGCACTGTTTATTTTATTTATTGTGCTTGTAATCCGCTCGCTCACCCTTGAAGGAGCCGGCGAGGGTATTGCTTTCTTTTTGCAGCCCGACTTCAGTGCAGTCACAGGCACCACAATTCTATTTGCCCTTGGTCAGGCGTTTTTCTCCCTCAGCCTCGGTAACTCTGTGATGGCTACATACAGTTCCTACCTTCCGAAGGAAAAGAGTCTGGTTAACTCAGCGTTTTCTATCGTCGTATTGACGATTGTCATTTCACTGCTTTCCGGGCTTGCGATTTTCCCAGGAGTGTTCGCTTTTGATATACCACCGGATGCCGGGCCGAATTTGATCTTTATTGTACTTCCGGCAGTGTTTGAGCAGCTTGCACTTGGTTCGCTGTTCTTTACGCTGTTTATGCTTCTGCTCATCTTTGCTACGTTAACCTCGGCGTTTTCCCTGCTCGAGATTATTGTCTCTTCAGTGTCTTATAAACGCCCGGACAGCCGCGGACGTACAGCCTGGGTCGTTGGTATTCTGATTTTCGTTCTCGGCATTCCGTCAAACCTGTCATACGGACTGCTATCCGACTGGCTGATTTTCGGCAATACCTTCTTTGATTCCACCGACATTCTGACAAGCAATTTTCTGCTTCCCCTCGGGGCGTTGATTGTTTCTCTGTTTCTCCCATTAAAAATTAAGAAAGCAGACCTTCGTGATGAAGTGATGCGCGGATCTGCGATGGGAAATGGTGTATTTCTCATCTGGTTTACCATCATTCGTTACATCGCCCCTGTGGCGATTATCATCGTATTCATTAACTCACTTATTGGCCTGTTTACAGGAGCCTAAAAAAAGCAGCCCGCGGGCTGCTTTTTTTATTCTTTATACTGACGTTCCGGAATATGTTTTTCCTGAATAACGCCGCGGTCAATGAAATCGCGCACAAAGCTTTGAAAAGATTCCTTGTCCTCCGAGTTCTTTGCAAGAGCTTCAATATTGTTCACAAATTTCAGCTGGTCGTAATCGTATTTAAACTGGCCGGTAAATCCGCGTGCGATTACTTTCCCGTAATGCCAGCAGCAGTTTCTATCTTTCGTATTCAATGCTTTTGATAAAATCACCAGTGCTTCAAGCAGGCTGTTTGTAACAACCGGATCATTCTCAGAATACGAGGCGATGTGACTGAAGGCTGAATATACATAAAACGAGAATTCTTCATCCTGCATAATCAGGCGCAGCGTTTCATCTTCATCTGTTAAATATGGAGTGAATTTAGTCACTTTAGAAATCGAAAACAGCAGGTCCGTCAGCTGGTAAATAGCGTCCTGGGCGGTCATAGGTTCATCGTTTCCAATCGATTTGATCGCAATTTCAGTCAATTTCCGGATGCCGAATTCCAAATCTTGCACTTCCGTTTTGCTGTGTCCCAGGTATAAAAACTGGCGGAATTTCTGTTCATTGATCGCCATATCTGCGCTGCTGTCTGTTTTCCAGTATTTAAATAACGTAATTCCTTCCATGACAAAGTCACCGACGCGACGCTCCATTTGAATAACGATCCCGTCTTTTCTGGCTTCTCGTATCAGCTTGCCGAAATCCACCACCTGCAGAAAGCCGGTCCGTTCACTGGCCACTACATGGGCCCCGCCGTGTGTTTTTTCCCGGAAAACCCGATTTGGATCCTGTGGACGGTAAGGCTCAAGGTCATAGACGAGCGTATTCAAAATACGCAGCTGGGACTCTTCCTTCATGGAGGTGGTAATGCTTGATACCTGCATCCATCTCGTCGCGTGGTTGATAAACAAAATAAAATTAATGACAGAAATAGAGGTCATTACCACGCCGGAGATAGGGAAAATTACGTATTCACTCATGCTTGAATCAAGGAAGAAGAATACAAACAGCAGGAAAAAGAAACATAAATTAAAGATCCCGATCGAGTGCTGGGTTTTTCGGTCGGCAATAAAGTTAAACAGCACCCTTGGGGTAAACTGGCCTGAAAAACTCGTCAGCACGACGAGTATCGAGTTAAAAGTGAAGGCGTTCAAGGTAAGTACGCCGGAGAGCATTGTGCTGTACATCGTCTGCGCCAGGCTGTATTCCGTCGAAAATACCGGCAGCGAATTGAAGGCGGGCTGCAGACCGAATTCCGCCCAGTAGGCCACCACGGAAAGCACGGCTGCGAGCATAATGTAAAGGGCCGGAAGCACCCACAAGCTCGAGCGTATTTCATACCACTGCTGGCGGTAGGACATGCTCATCATCTGCCGTATTTTTTTCGGCAGCATGCGTCGAATAGCATTTTTCAATAAATTCATCCTCTCTATACGAACCGAAAATACGTATGTAAATCCCTGTATCGTTTTCCCTTCTGTTTATGTTTTAAACTGAAGGGAGTATATTCCAACTTTACATGAAAAAACCGGCAGAGAAAACCTGCCGGTCCGTGTTTTTTTTACCCATGTCGGTCCATGAAGCGTTTGAACCGCTCCATGGCCTCTACAAGCGACTCCAGCGAAGTAGCATACGAGCAGCGGACGTGGCCTTCTCCACCTGAACCAAAGACTGTCCCCGGCACCACAGCCACCTGCTCCTCTGTCAGAAACGTCTCGGCAAATGTCTCAGCGTCCATACCGAGCTTCTCAATCGAAGGGAACGCATAGAATGCGCCGAGCGGCGTGTGGCATTCGAGTCCCATCTCCGCAAATGTCTTCACTAAATAATTACGGCGCTGCCGGTAGCTTGCCACCATCTTCTCGACATCTGCGCGTCCGTTTTTCAACGCTTCAAGCGCTCCAAACTGGGCGGAGGTGGACGCACACATCATCGTATACTGATGAATTTTTAGCACTGCAGCCATAATATCTTTCGGGCCGCATACATATCCTACCCTCCAGCCTGTCATCGCAAAGGCTTTTGAAAAGCCGGAGATCAAAATTGTGCGCTCGAGCATGCCCGGAAACGCCGGAAGGCTTGCGTGCTCATAATCGTAGCTGAGCTCGGCGTAAATTTCATCCGATACAGCCAGCAGGTCATAGTCCTTAATGACCTTTACGACCGGCTCGAGCTCTTCTTTTGACATGTGGGCTCCGGTCGGGTTGTTCGGGTATGAAAGAAGCACCGCTTTCGTTTTTGAAGTGATAAGGGCTTCAAGGTCTTCTGCATTGATTTTAAAGTCGTGCTTTTTCGTCGTTTCAAGTGGTACCGGCACTCCCCCGGCCATAGTAATAATCGGCGCATAGGAGACGAAGCATGGCTCAGCGACAATTACTTCATCCCCCGGATTAATAATTGCCCGAAAAGCCGCATCAATGCCTTCACTTGCTCCTACAGTAATCACAATATCCGATTCCGGATGATACGAGACACCAAAAGAGTTCTCGAGATAATATGAAACGGCTCTTCGAAGCTCAATCAATCCGGCATTCGCCGTATAGGAGGTAAAGCCCCTCTCCATCGATACAATGCTCGCTTCCCTTACATTCCACGGGGTGACAAAATCCGGTTCCCCCACCCCGAGGGAAATGACGTTATCCATCGTAGAAGCTAAATCAAAAAACCGGCGTATGCCTGAAGGCTTTAACTGCTGCACGGTTTCTGACAGTCTGTGCTGCTGTGTGGAGGAAGTATTCATGGCGAGACCATCATTCTGTGATCTTCATCGTCGTCGCCGAACACTACTCCGTCGTGTTTGTAGGTTTTCAGGCGGAAATGCGTCGTCGTGGAAATAACCGAATCAAGCGCAGACAGCTTTCCAGAAACAAACGAAGCGATTTCAGACATCGTTTTTCCTTCGATGACCACCTGAAGATCGTACGTACCAGACACCAGATACAGGGCTTTGACCTCCGGGAAACGATGAATCCGTTCTGCTACTTCATCAAACCCGACTCCCCGCTGCGGAGTGACTTTCACATCAATCATTGCCGTCACTCCATCATGGTTATTGACTTTGCTCCAGTCCACGACAGTAGCGTATGTGACGATCACTTTGTTTTCCTCTAATTTTTTCAGCATCATTTCTACTTCTTCTTCTGTTTGATCTATTAGCTTGGCAATGGTTTTAATATCCATTCTGGCGTTCTGCTCTAATAAGTGCAGAATCTCTAACTCTTTTTCGTTCAAGGATGGCAGCCCCTTTCTCTCTCCTCAAAATTACATCTCCTGTGTACTATTGTACACTAAGAGAGGACACCAAACGACATGTCCTTCCTTTTTACAATATTTTTTGGATAGTATATAAAACATTATCAAGCTTTCCGCGAAAATTTTCAAACTGATTCGCCGCTGATTACAAAAAACTCTTTTAAAATTTATTCAAAAAAGGAATCAGTAAAAATGGAGGCGATAAAATGGCATCAGAAAAACCCCATGTAAACCAACAGTCCAGTGTGGCTTTTGTAGTTCTAGATATGATCAACGATTTGGATTTTCCGGACAGCGACGATTTACTTCCTCATGCTCTCGATGCAGCTGAAAATGTTAAAAACCTGAAGAAACAGGCGAAAGAAAAAGATATACCTGTTATTTATGTGAACGATAATTACGGACGCTGGCAGAGTAATTTCCCGGACCTGGTAGAATACTGCAGACGTGACGGAGTACCCGGCAAACCAGTAGTAGAAAAAATTCTACCTGACGACGATGACTATTATATACTCAAACCCCAGTTTTCCGGCTTTTTTGCTACTCCGCTGGAAATCCTGCTTAACTACCTGGGAGTCACGACAATTATATTCGCCGGCGTCGCCGGGAACATGTGCGTACACTTTACAGTAAACGATGCCTACATGCGCGGGTATAAACTAATGGTTCCCCAGGACTGCACCGCATCGAACAGTATGCAGGCCAATGAAGAAGCAATTAATTTAATGAGTAAGGTACTTGGTGCCGATACTAGGGACAGCAATGAATACGATCTGGAAAAAATCATTCAGGAAGCCCAGGAGCTTCCACAGCCGTCTCATTCTTCATAAACACGTAAAAGCTTCCGGGCAGCCC
>NZ_JBQLID010000021.1:0-32586 GCF_056034405.1 Marinococcus sp. LNHM4E3-1
GAAATTGTTTGCATGGGAAAACCACGGAAGAAGTGTTTCACGAAGAAGTGTTGCGCTTAAATTGACAATCTAAGTTATGATAAAATAACTATAATGAACTATGCCCTTGAGAGGGGGAAATCTTATGCGAAACATGACGATCGAACAAATTAATGCGAATATTGAAAAGCGCCAATCGATGATTACGGCCGTCAAAGAAAAAAAACAACGAGGTTCAACCGACATGCCTGGGTGGACGAATGAACGAACAAGGGAACGGACGCAAACCGAACAAGAGTTATTACAACGGTTTGCCAAGAGAGGGTACAAGTAATGACCACCCCCTCATCGATCCAGGAGTCCCGTTTGTATCTTGCTCAGTTGGATCCGGAAAATAAATTCGATACGATGATGAAAATGGCAGGTGTTATCACCAAGCACTTAGAAGAAGAAGGTATCCAGCCCATCGTTGTCGGGGGTTTATCCGTAGAACTTTATTCCAGAGAGCAATACACCACGAGAGATATCGATTTTGTCGCCCCTAATCATCATCAAATTAGCCGGGTGTTAGATCAATTGGGGTTTCGATCCTATGGCAAAGACTTTTATCATGATGCACTGAATGTATCGATTGAAGTTCCCTCCACCACATTAACAGGCGATCCAGAGAAGATCGTAAATCTTTCTTATGAAGGGTTTACGATTAACATTATCGGAATTGAAGATATTATCATTGACCGCATTCAGCATGCGTTAAATACCAAAACCACGTTAGATCTAGATGATGCAAGAATTCTCATGATCACTCAATATGAGGAGATTGATTGGACGTATTTCAACGTTCATACGCTGATGCAAGAACCTTACTCCATGATGGGCATCGACGCGAAAAGAGCGATGTATTGGATCGAGAATATGCATCAACGAATTGAAGAAGCGGACGAATCAGACACCATAGAAACAATTGCGGCATCGACCGATATCGACCGACAGTTAGCCAGAGGAACGATCAACGTCGAAGACCTTTGAATCTTAGAATTCGAGGGTCTTCGACGTTTATTTTTTCACGACATAAATGTGAGGGCATATCAAAAAAATGGACGAATCATAATGATCAATAAGTTCGGCATTATTTTTTTCTTTAAACTTGTTCGGATGGTTATTTCCTTCGTCATAAATGTAATAGAACGTTCTACCCCAACCGAAACTGTTCCAGGCTGCGATTGATCTCTTCCCGGCGAATCCCAATGTACCGTTTCGTAATCGTCGGCGACGCATGATTAAAGATCTCCTGAAGCAGCGCCACGTCTTTGGTCTGTTTGTACAGGTGATAGCCGAACGTCTTGCGCATCGTGTGCGTGCCAATGTCGGTGCGGCCCAGCCAGTCGGCCGCGGCTTCCAGGATGCGATACACCTGCGTGGTCGAGAGATGCTTGCCTTTCTGACTGGCAAACAGGTACGCTTCATCGGCCTTCCCCTCGAGAAACGGGTCCAGGTCCGGCCGAATCGAAGCCAGCTGAATCTCCCGTTTTTTCCCCGTTTTCTGCTCCTGCAGGTAACACGTATCCGTCCGCACGTCGCCGACCCTTAACCGAACCAGGTCGCCGGCCCGCAGGCCGGTATTAATTCCTGTTAAAAATAACAACACATCGCGTTCGGCCAGCTCTTTTCGTTTTCGAGAAGCTTTATTGCCCCGGCGCAGGGCATTGATCATGTCTTTGATCTCTTCCTGGGTGCGTAACGGCTGCACATTCACGAGCCCCTGGTTCGTCATGAAACGAGCCCTCCTTGTATGTATGGTTTGGATGATAGAGAAACGAAATCATACATTTTAGTATACTGAAAAAAGAAACCCCTGTCGAATCGGGGGTGGAAATGTACGCTTTTATCTCAATTCATACATTTTTATAAAATCCTATATGTTTGTGCGATAAGCCAAGAGCATCGACAAATTGTACAATTAAATGTACAATGATAACAAGGAGTTGATAACAATGACTGTTATGAATTATTCCAATGCCCGAAAAAATTTTAAGGGATTGATTGATAAAGTCAATGACGATAACGAAGCCGTCACCATCACGACCAAAGAACGAAACGCTGTCCTTATCTCGGAAGACGAGTATAACCAATACCTTGAAACCATCTATCTCTTAAACAACCCGAGCAATGCCAAGCATCTATCGGAATCCATCAATCAATTAAACCAGGAAGAAACCATGACCGTCGATATCGATGAGTAAGTTGAATGTCTTATTCACCCATAATGCGTTTCAGGATTATCAGTATTGGCAAACCAAAGATAAAAAAATGCTGAAACGCATTAATCAATTGATTAAAAGCATTGAACGAGACGGGGCGTTGGACGGTATTGGGAAACCAGAGAAATTAAAAGGTAATTTAGCCGGCTTTTACAGTCGTCGTATCGATATCGAACATCGATTGGTGTATACCGTGGATGAGCAGCAAATTAGTATTATTGCTTGCAGATACCATTATTAGATCAATCGCGTAGAAAAATTTCCTTATAGTAAAAGAGAAAGGCTTGCTGGTTATTTCCAGGAAGTCTTTTTGAATGGGAATGGAACCACCTCGGCCGTACTCTTAATACTGCATAGTCATGGTTGTATCAAAACGTTATCTCTCTATTTGATTGGTTTCAAAAATCGTCGGTAACATATTGGAGCAAGCAATATGCTGGAGGTAAAAATCGATCAAGTCTATCAAAAGGCGTACTTTTTGATATGTAGTTCTGCATAAGATGTCTTCGAATTCAATATTATCCAAGTGAAGCAAGAAATATGGGTGATTTAATACGGTCCATGAAATTTTATGAGTCCTTTAAACAAAAAGTTGCCTGGAGGAGTAAACGGAAGCTGGACCCTTCCAGCTTCCGTTTACTATTCGTTACCTTTTTTTCTCTTGTTCGTTTGTCTTTTTCATCTCATGCTTTTCCTCTTCCGTATCTTCTACTTCTTCAATTTCGATGCTGCAGCAGTCATTATTGGACGAAGAAGAAAACAACTTTTGGAAAAAATTTTTTTGTTCAGCCATCGTATCACCTCCTTTATAATAGTATTTGGACAATGATTCCCGTGCTCCCGGCGACGAGCAGGATAGAACAGACGAAGGCTGCTACTAATTTTTTTTGAAACAATTTATTTAATAACACCACCTCGGGGATACTTGCCCCAGCCCCTCCGATGAGTAACGCAATCACGGCTCCTGTGCTCATGCCTTTACTGATGAAAGCTTCGCCAATCGGTAAAATAGCTTCCGCACGAATATACATGGGAATACCGATGACCGAAGCCATAGGAATCGACCAGGGGTTGTCGCTTCCGGCATAAGTCACAATAAGGTTTTGAGGAACGAAATTATAAATAAAGGCACCAATAAACACCCCGAGGAGCAAAAAAGGCATCATCGGATAGAAAAAGCCCCATGCATCGTGAACAGCCATTTTCCACTTTGCCTTTGGTCCTCTATCTTGATCATGGCCTCCTTTTCGTACCCTGATATTTTTCACAGCATCTTGAAAACCGAGACCCGTCCACACGATCCCGACCAGCATAGAAAACAATCCCACCATCAGCACGTACGCCAGCGTAATCTTCCATCCTAATAACGTCCATAATAAAATGACGATAATCGGGTTCAAGAGTGGAGAAGCAATCAAAAAAGACATGGTTGGCCCAAACGGGGATTTAGATGAGAGCAATCCCGCTACAATAGGAATGGTCGAACAGGAACAAAAAGGGGTCAATGCCCCCAGTCCGGTCCCGTAAAGGTAATTTCTCCAGGACTGCCGGTGGGTCAGCATACGTTGAATGCGCTCCTCGCTTACTCTTTGCTGCAGCCAACTCACGACAAAACTGACGAGGAGAAATAAAATCGTTAGTTCAATGAAAAGCGTAAAAAACGTTTGCAAAAAAGACATGATGGCGTCCATGCTTCTCCTTCTTTCTTTACATCAATTTTTTTTGATTTATTATCGAAAAAAATTTATTTCTTTTCCGGATAAAAAATACAACATAACTCTTCAGATAGGACGCTTCTTACTTCTTCTTCATTTAAGCGATAATAATTCCAGGTACCAATCTTTTCTTTTTCGATCAAATGAACGTCTAATAAGATTTTTAGATGATAGGAGAGCTTGGATTGTGATAACCCCGTGATATCGGTTAGGTCACAAACACATAACTGCCCCTGCTGGTTCAATTCATACATGATTTGTAATCGCAGACGATCCGAGAGCGCTTTGAATGTTGCTTCATAGGTTTGAAAGCTTTGATTCGAATACGTCTTTGGTTGGGATGTAAGCATTTGTATCGCTCCTTTACATCAACTTTTTTTGATTTAAAGTCATCTTATCGTAGAATCCTGCTTTTGTAAACGAGAGATACTTCCTTTTTCTACTATGAAGTTCGAAAATTGAAGTTCTCCATTTATTTCATTTGTCGTTCTTGCGCTATTCGTATAAAAATATTAGCATATGATTATATAAAAATGTATTGGTTCTCCCTCTCCCTTTGAATAAATTTACATCCTCCTCCATTCAAAGATGATGGTTCGAGAGCCAACAAAGGGGGATCCTATGAGAATATGGCAAATTATCCTGCTTGTCGTTGGAATCATTGTTTTAAGTCTCGGTTTGCTGGCGCAGCAGACATCTCCATTATGGGCCGCCATTGGTATTACGGTTGGTCTTCTTGCAATAATTGTAGTCGGTTATACCCTTCGGCCTAGGAAACGGTGATGGCAGCCGTGGGAAATGGGAAAGGATTCAAGTGGTTCCGGGGGAGGGGCCCCGGCCATCACCGTTCTTCACCGAAATATTTAACGGCCAAAGATATTGCCATCACCTGGAAAGATCAAACTATTGTCATTCAACGTGTCCCTATTATGGAAGAAGTCACGGGGAACATTCACCTTTCGTGGAAGACCAAATTTCATTGTGCTCGCATCGCTAGAAAAGCGTATCGACAGGGTCATCTCTATATGGATTTTTGGGACAGATAACAAACAAACGCGGGCCGATCCCTAATGATCGGTCCGCGTTTACTATTAATGATGAAGAGCATACCTTATTTTTCTTTCATCGAAGATGGAATATCAAAACGATAACCTGCGTGCCGAACAGTCACAATATAAGTCGCATTCGATAATTTTTCTCCCAACTTGGTTCGGAGATTGCTCACATGCGTATCGATAGCCCGGCTTTTGATTTTTCCTCCAATCACGTCGACCAACTCATCCCGCGATACAATTCTGCCTTTATTTTCAAATAAATACTGTAGAATGGCCATTTCATTATTACTCAATGCCTTGGTTTCGCCGTTAATAATCATGGTATAACTATCTGGCAGAATCGTTAATTTTCCAGCGTCTAAAATTCGGCCGTCATAGTCAATAAATTCCGTGAATTGAGGTTGATAGTAACGCAATGTGCGTTTCACGCGAGCAATCACTTCCCGGCAGCGATTTTCGTCCGATACAATATCATCGACCCCCATTTCCAATGCCAGCACGGCGTCAAATTCATTTACACCCGGCTCGATAACGATAATAGGTGTCGAATCACCCGTGTACCGTAACTCCCGGGTGATTTCTAAAAAGGCAAAACCGGGGCCGATCAACAGTAAATGACACTGATTCGATGATACAAAATCAGTCACATGATCCGATTCCGACCATGTGACAAATGTATAATTACTGGTTCCCAAATGGTCGGCCAATAGGGCCGACCATCGTTTTTCCGATTCTAATATGCCTATGACTTTCACGCGCGCATGCCCCCCCTTCTGACAGCACCGCGTGCTAGCTGTTCAAATCAAATTGCTTCCCTTTGACCAAATAAATAATGCTTTCCGAAATATTGGTAACGTGATCTCCAACCCGTTCGAGGTCCCGGCAGACAAAGACGAGCTGGGTCACCTGCGCGATATGATTCGGATCTTTACCCATATACTCCAATAATTCCCGCAAAAGATTTCCATGTAAATTATCCACTTCATCATCTTTTTCCGCTATAGCATTCGCATGTTTTACATCTTCATTTTGAAAAGCTTCCAGTACAGATTCAAGCATTTTAATAACCTTATTGGCCAACTGAGGAATATCTTCCAGCGGCTTAAAGAATTGTTCTTCTCCAATGCGGATCGTAGATTTCGCGATGTTCACTGCTAAATCGGCCATCCGCTCCAAATCACTGGAAATACGAAGCGTAGCAACCAAGCGGCGCAAATCGGTCGCAACAGGCTGCTCTTTTGCAATCAGCCAGATCGCTTCATCATTTAACTCATCTTCTAGGCGGTTAATTTTATAGTCCTGATCGATCACGGCTAATGCCTGATCTTTATTTTGATTTTTCAACGCTTCTATCGAATCATTCAACGCTTTTTTCGTTTTTTCCCCCATGTACATTAATTTTTCCTGTAATTGGTTTAGACTTTCTTCAAAATCTGTTCTAGCCATTAGAACCCCTCCTTAACCGAAGCGTCCGGTGATATAGTCTTCGGTCTGCTTTTCCTGTGGATTGTGGAACAATTCATCAGTTTTCTCATACTCAACGACATAGCCATTTAAGAAAAAAGCTGTACGATCGGAAATCCGGGCCGCTTGCTGCATGTTATGCGTCACAATAATAATGCTGTATTGTTCTTTTAAGGTATTGATTAATTCTTCTACCTTGTTCGTTGAAATTGGATCCAGGGCCGAGGTTGGCTCGTCCATCAATATAACTTCTGGTTCAATGGCCAAGCACCGGGCAATACAGAGACGTTGCTGTTGTCCGCCGGAAAGCCCCATGGCGTTGGTTTTTAAACGATCTTTGACTTCGTCCCAAATGGCCGCATCCCGCAGGCTTTTTTCGACGATTTCATCCAGTCGATTTTTTTTCTTAATCCCGTGAATTCGTGCTCCGTATGCCACATTTTCATAAATCGACTTTGGAAATGGATTGGGTTTTTGAAATACCATACCCACTTCAGTACGGAGGTCTTCGACTTTGTATTTCGGATCAAAAATGTTGTTTCCGCGGTAATTAATGCTTCCGGCCATTGTGACACTCGGCACCATTTCTACCATTCGATTTAACGATTTAATAAAGGTTGACTTTCCGCAACCGGAAGGTCCGATAATCGCTGTCACGTCGTTTTGACGGACATCCATATTAATATTATATAAAGCTTGCGTTTCTCCATACCACAGGTTAAATTGATCAGCTGACATGACAATATCTTGTTGATTTGCTTGTTGTGCTTGCATTCAGATCCTCTCCTTGATCGGTTAATAACGCTTCGATAATTTATTCCGAATTAACACGGCCGTTAAGTTCATGATGACAAGCATCACGAGCAAAACAATGATACCGGCTGCAGCCACATTTTGGAATTCCTCCTGCGGACGGCTTGTCCAGTTGAAAATTTGAATCGGCATAACAGTAAACCCAGACCAGATACTATCCGGTGCGAACGAGATAAACGTCAGCGCGCCAATCATAATCAAGGGAGCGGTCTCGCCAATCGCCCGGGACAAAGCTAAAATAGAACCTGTCAGCATTCCTGGAATGGCTGCTGGGAGGAGAATACGTCTTACAGTTTGCCATTTGGAAGCACCTAACGCGTACGAAGCTTCCTGGGCCTCATTAGGTACCGAGCGAAGTGCTTCTTGGGAAGCAACCACGATAATCGGGAGAATTAATAAACTCATGGTTAAACCCCCGGCCAGTACACTTCGGCCCATTTCCATCAGACGCACGAAAACGGTGAGGCCCAATAAGCCAAACACAATGGAAGGCACACCGGCTAGGTTGGAAATATTGATTTTAATAAGGTCCGTAAATTTATTTTTATATGCATATTGTTCCAGGTAAATGGCGGTGCCTACGCCTAGAATAATAGAGACAGGAGCTGTCACGGCCATCAGCCATATGGTTCCCGTGATTGCGGCATAAATACCGGATTCTTCCGGGAAACGAGAGGCGAAATTGGTGAGGAAATCCCAGCTCAAATACGACCATCCTTGGAAAAATACCCGGGCAAATAACACGACCAACACTAGTAACGAAAATGTGATCGCGGCGATAAAAAGTCCAAAAAAGATCTTATTCACAATAAGACGAGATTTCGTTTTTTGATGAATTTCGTTTTCATGATACAAAGCCATTTAATATTCCTCCCTGAACCTTCTCGAAATATATTGTGACAGGAGGTTCATGATTAACGTAAAGACAAACAGCGTCATCCCGACAGCATAAATACTGTAGTAAATCGTAGAACCGAACGAAGCGTCTCCCAAACTGACTTGAACAATATACGCCGTCATTGTCTGAATCGATTCGGTCGGGTCCGCAGTCAATTTCGGTGTCGCCCCGCCTGCGACGGTCACAATCATGGTTTCACCAATCGCACGGGACAAGGCAAGGACAAAGGAAGCAATAATGCCGGATAGTGCTGCAGGAAGGACAATTTTTACCGCTACTTCAAATTTGGTCGCTCCCATCGCGAGGGCCCCTTCGCGCATCGCATTCGGAACGGCACTCATGGCGTCTTCGGATAACGACGCAATCATCGGAACGATCATGATACCTACCACGATACCCGGGCTCAAAGCGTTAAATAAGGGCAAATCGATAATATTTTGAAGCAACGGGGTGACAAATGTCAGCGCGAAGTATCCATACACAATTGTTGGGATCCCAGCCAATACTTCTAGAATCGGTTTAATGATGCGCCGGGTACGATCACCCGCATATTCACTTAGAAATATAGCGCTTGCCAGTCCCACTGGAATCGCTACAATCATGGCAATCAGAGCAATTAGCAATGTTCCACTAATTAACGGGAGGATGCCGTAGGAGGCGTTATCAGCCACAAATGGATACCATTCCGTTCCAGTAATAAAATCGCTAAAAGGCACACGATTAAAAAACGTAATCGTTTCAAATAACAGGGTCAGTACAATGCCAATAGTCGTGATAATGGATACAATGGCACATACAAGAAAGATAAAAGGCACAAGTTTTTCTATGACCTGTCCCCAGGATCCCCCTTTTTGTTTATTTTTTCGAATCTCCGCTGAAACGGATTCCGATGACTTATTCATGGTGCTTCCTCCTTTACAAAGCGAAGAGAGTGGGAGCCTTTCCCCCACTCTCGCAACTAATCAAGGTGCTTGATTGTTGAATGCTACTCTTCAGCAATATTATTTAATTCATCAACTTGCTCCTGGTAATCTTCTTCCGGCAGTGCCACATATCCTACCTCTTCCACCAAGTTACCAGCATTTTCAAGTGCAAACTGCATGTATTCATGGACGGATTCGTTTTCCTGAATCGATTCGTTATTCACATATACATAGAGCGGGCGAGATAACGGCTCATATTCATTGCTTTGGACTGTCTCATGCGAAGGTTCTACCTGGTCACCTTCACTATTTTCAATAGGAACTACTTTTAACGAATCCTGATTTTCCTCGTAGTACGCGTAGCCAAAGTATCCAATAGCGTTCTGTGAGCCCTGTACGCCCTGTACGAGAGTATTATCGTCTTCCGATAAGGAAGCATCCCGGTCAATCGCCTGTTCATCTAAAATCACTTCATCAAAATAATCATACGTACCAGAATCGGTTCCCGGACTGTACAATTCAATTTCTTCATCCGGCCATTCTTCGCGAACGTCGGACCATGTCTCTACGTCACTATCCTCTAGAAAAATAGATTCTAGTTCATCTGTCGTTAAGTAATCGACAAAATCATTTTGTTCATTTACGACCACGCTTAGGCCATCATAGGCAATTTCAAATTCCGTGTACTCAATGCCGTTTTCTTCGAGCTGTTGCTCTTCTTCTTCGGAGACCGGCCGGGACGCATTTTGGATATCTGTTTCACCATTGATAAATTTTTCAAAACCGCCGCCCGTTCCAGAAACACCGACAGGAGCATTTCCTCCACCTTCTTGAGCTGCATATTCTTCAGATACAGCTTCCATGATTGGGAATACGGTCGAAGAACCATCAATCGCAATGTCTTCCGCTTCGCCGCTAGCTTCTTCCTGACCACCATCGTCTTGTCCTGTTTCTTCCGGTGATTCTGTGCCATCCCCTTGACCACATGCCGCCAATGTTAATGCGGAAGCTGCAAACATGGATGCTCCAAACCATTTTTTCATTCCTGTTTTCCCCCTAAGCGATTAGTATGTATATATTCCTATTGCTGAACCACTACCAATAGTAAAGGGAAAGCATTAACCTACTATGAACTGAATGTAAAGATTGTGTAAATTTATAAACAGAGGTTAACGTTTTATATGTTTATTTCAATATTCTTGAAAATAACAGAAACTTCTCCTTCCGAAAGTTCGTGCACTTTCCTTTCCAACGTTTCCTGCATGCGTGATCCCATCTAGGATCCTAGGAGTTTTTTTAATGGAAGACGAACACGGGCCAGAGGAAAAATTGATTGGAATCGCTGATGGAGATCCGTTTTTCAGCGGAACACGAGAGCTTAATGAGCTCCCTGAGCAAACATTGAAAGAACTCAGTCACTTCTTTCAGCATTATAAGGATTTAAAAAAGAAGAAAGTAACTATTCTTGAAGGGGAAAAAAGCATTCCGCGCTTAAATTATTGAGAGATATTCAAACAAGGTACATTAACCACTAGAAAAAGGCTGGATCGCGTAGAAACCCCAAATCGTATACATGTGTTCTTTCGTCTCCACGATTCGGGGTTATTTTAATTCTATGACCAGGTTATATGCTCTATGATTTTAATTAGTTCTTTTATGAAAATGTCTGTGTTTACATATCGGCCCTTATCGGAAGTTAAAGCTTCTATGATAATCATAATTAACGTCAAAAAACATTTTTATGATTATCATACAAACAAGTTATTAAAAATTGGTTTTTATAATTATCATACAGTGATACTATTAAGACATGAACATAAAATGTTCTTATATGATTATTATAAAAATGGGGGTCTATGATTATTATGGAAGTTGAATATAGACTGAAGCATCTTGCAGAAGAATTAAATATAACTGAATCAGCTGCCAGAAAATATTATGGTTTATTCGAAGAGAATGGCCATAAATTTGATAGAAATAAGCAGAGTTATATTGTATTCAATAGACAAGACGTTGAGCTTTTCAAAAAAATGATTGAGCTAAGAGACGAACAAGGATTAAAGCTCCAAGATGCAGTGCAGCGTTCTATAATTATCATAAACGGAAGCGATTATAATAATCATAGAAATGATTTAAGTATAAATGATCCTGTGAACTATATGCAGAGTTTAAACGACAAGATGGATGACATAAAAACTTTGCTTAAAGAACAAAATGAGGTCATCCATGAACAAAGACAGTTTATGACAAAGCAACAAGAAACTATTGAACATCTGAAAAATTATGTAGATGAGCAAAAAGAGCAAAAATTGTTAAAAGAAAAATTAGAAGAAGAGATACAACAGAAAGAGGAAGAGAAAGAAGAGCAAAATTCAACTTCTTTAGAGGAAGATACTGGAGAAAAGAAAAAAGGATTCTGGAGTCGTCTATTTGGATATTAAAACTTTAAACTTGGTTTGCTAATTTTTAGGCATTCCGCTAAAATGTACTTAATACAGACGAAACAGCCAGGCGGCAACCTGACTGTTTCAGAGTTTTTCCTGCTAATCCAACAGAAAAGATATGATTTGTAAATAGTGTATCATATTCTCTTATCTATGCAAGGGAAACGTTCATCTATTTATACATAACATTTTTTGGATAATGTATTTATAAGCAGGAGAAACTCTCAAACAAAAATTAATTGTTGGGAGTTTTTTTATGTCTAGATTTGTAAATATTTTTGAAGAGTATAAATTGAAACATGTTCAAGTACCTAAAGTATTTTTGACTGGTGAAGGCCAATACCGAGACATGTCTAATGATGCAAAAATGGCCTGGGCAATCTTAAGAGATCGTTGGACTTTAAGCAAAAAAAACGGATGGTTTGATGATAATGGTGATATCTATTTTATTTTCACCCAAGAAGAAATTTGTAAACGCTTGGGAGTTTCGGTTTCAAAATGGCAGCGCGTACAAAAACAATTAAAAGAATTAGATTTATTACATACCAAACGAATGGGTCAAAATAAAGCAAATCGTATATATTTAAAATGGCCAGAAATCAGTAAAGAAGATGTCTATGAAATGGACGACATGGATTCACAACCTGAAGAAGAAACTAAATCTCTTGAGCCAGTAGGGAAGTTTCAAAATGAAATATCCGGAAGTTTCAAAATGAAATATCCGGAAGTTTCAAAACGAGACTCTAACGATACTGAATCTAGCAATACTGAATCAAACGATACTGAAGAAGTTCTTGTTAACAAGAATAAACAGGTTAACAATATATATTCTTCTAATAATTTCTCTTCAAAAGAACAAGAAGAAGTCGACCAAATAGAACGGGAATTTCATCAGAAAGGGTTATCTCTTGCTGTCATTCAACGAGTTCGTCAAGAAGTCGAATCGAACAATAATCACGTGCGTCATTTACGAGCCTATTACCGTCGTTGTTTGGAGAATACGTTACACAAGCACCATTTAAAGCGAGATATGATTGACCAGCCTTATCCGCATTTACCAGCTAATCATCCGCTGAACTATAACTGGCTGCAGGATAACTGATAAACCCAGAAGAGGGGGGAATTCGATGGCAGGAACCATCTCCAAAATCAATCGAAGTGTGAAACAGTTGGAAAAAGAATTAACGACGATCGGTTTCACCGTGAAGGTGGAATCGGCTTCCGATAGCATGACGCAGTACTTGATTGTAAATCAGGGAGACGTTCCGGGAATTACGGTAAGTGATCGCCGATCCAAAGGGAAAAAACTAGCGCAGTGGGCCGCCGAAGTCGTGGTCACTGCTTCTACGGAAACTTATGAGATCAATACGTATAAGGATCCGGAAACCAAACAGCCCTTTACCCATTACGTTTTCTCGTCGCATAAAGCGAACAAGATCCCAAAACTCTGGAAAGCTTTTGGAAACGAAGCAACGTAAGCCTCGTTGATCATGAACACCCCCTAGAGCAAACACAGCGATCCCATGAGCATCATTTCATCTGTTATTAGGATTGAGGGAAAAGAAAGAACAGCCAAACGTTTCTGTGGCTTCTCAGAGCCTTTCAAGATGTGCGGGATGGATCCGACTATCGAAAAAGAAAAGAAGCATCTGGTTGATCGATCAACCATCGATGATTGCTGCAACCATTTCTCCACGACCTTAACGATAGATGACTCAGCTAAGGGTCCATCGATCTGCTAAGACAGAACCAAAATCAGCCATCAACAGACACATCATCGTGTGCGATCGCTCCATGATCAAGTCATCATGAAAAAGACCATTGGCGCTTGGATATTAGGCATCATGGAACCAGGTATTGGCTTTATTTGGATCCATGACCTGCAATAAAAGCCTCAAAACCTGTACTCAAAAGTGTCACAGACCCCCGGTTTTGTACTCAATCCTGTCACAGCCCTGTCTCAAATGTGTCACACAGCGCCATTTTCAAGATATCACCCATAAAACCCGGCACTGCCGGGGATAGCACAGCGTGATATCATTTTTCCCTTATGCTCTTTTCTATTTTTTTGATCTTGCAGGGGGAGTGTTCGGATAGGAAGGTATCATGGAACAGGAAAAGAGCAGTACATAAACCAATAACCATTCAATGATTTAGGTCGAAGGCATCTTCGTTCGAAGCCCCTAGACGTCCAAGAACAAGCAACGAATCATTCACCATTATTAGAGGAGGTTTCCGTATGCCAAGCATTCAGTCCCGTCTCCGTTTGTCGCCTGAAGCAGCCGAATACGTGCAGCAGTTACAAGAGCAGCGAAACCATAAAACGCTATCGAAAACGATCGAAGAAATTTTGTTAGAACACAAGCGTCAACGCGAAATGCACCAACGACTCCACGATACGACGATGAGAATCGCTAACCACATGCATCAAAAAGTGGACGAGGAAATGCAGAACCACTTTCAACGGTTACAACACGGTGTGAACAATACGGACTACCATTCGCAAGTTCTTTTGGAACTGCTGAACGGTTTCATGGTGAACAGCGGTATTCGTGACATCATGCCAAGCAGTGAGTTCACCTCGAAACCATACCAGACGGCGAAAGAAGAAGTGAATGATCGGATTGCGCACCAAAAACAGCGCAAAGATGATGCGAAAAACAAACGCTCGAAGTGGTAGGAGTCATCTAGATAAATCGGATAGGCAGGGACAAAGCATGCCCTACAAAGCAATCCAATTGCCGGATGGTTGTTCAAAGAAGAGTAGGCAAAAGATTGAACACATGCTTCATCAAGAAGCACGGAATGGCTAGACATGACATAGCATGACAAATCAAACGATCCTTGGTTTTACGGAAAGCGTGCTTGCTGTTTTTTATAAAGCCGAGGTTGATGATTGATGAAACAATAACCAAATGACGTATGTATTGTATACTCAATGTTGTTCGACGAACGATGGGTTCGTGCGAACTTCTTTTGGTCGATGTTCTTATTCGTTATCTCAACGAAAACCGGACAGGGAAACAGCAAAAATCAAACACCCTACCTGTCATGCTATGAGCTCCTTTTGGAACACATCCCCTGTAACGATTAAAAATTTGGAAGAGCATAAGGGAAAAGTGACCCCAGACGAGCTGGGGTATCCGGCAGTGCCGGATTTTTCATGGGGACATCAAAAAGGCGTTTTGTGACACGTGTGAGACAGCGCTGTGACAAAATTGAGTACAAAACCGGGGGTGTGTGACAGTTTTGAGTACAGGTTTTAATGCTTGGATAACCGGCCAACGATCAATTGTTGACCAACCCCTGGTCAAAAAACGCCCCATTCCTGCCAACCATCAGAGCTTATACCGTGTTCCCGATCGAGCTCTTGGAATGCTCGAAACGTGGTCCAACTTGAAACCAACATCAATCTCAACATGAACCAAGCTTGTTCATGATTGGAACTCAATCGAGTAACAAAACATGGATGTCATCGTAAGCCAATGAAGCAGCATCATACACAGCAAAAGCCAACAACGAAACAGGAAATCGTTCCATCATCGACTGGATGAGGACCAACGATTGAACATATAGTTACCTTTTATTGATCATTTATTGAAGGGAAGAGAGACACATGAAAACAAACAATACGATTGCTGCTTTTCATATTATCCGTCGGGAAGAAAACGGCGCGCTGGTGTTAAACACGAACCAGTTATACACCTGGAACATTCCCAAACGCTTGCGCGAAGATCCGATTCAGCAGGGAGATATCGTCCTCGTGAATACCAACCACGGACGACGAACGGTGCTCGTGATGAATGTCTTTCGCGAAGAATTTGAAGAGACCGGAAAAATGTATAAGAAAGTCGTGAGCGTGGTCGAACGAGCGCCTGCTTCCCCCGCCCAAGAAGCATAACGATCCATCCATGGTGTTATTCATCTAGCATCTGTACATATTGAATAACCCTATCATATAGGGTAAAATAGAAAGGGACCGGGAGGGCTTATGCATCGAGAATTCATCTATACCCCGACGTTCGATAAACGCTGGGAACGACTGAAGTTGTCGGATACCGATTTACGAGAACTGGAGCAACTGTTACTGGAAGATCCGGAACGTGGAGACACGGAAACAGGCACAGGCGGCATTAAAAAAATGCGTTTTGCTCCTTCCCGTTCGAACCAGGGAAAAAGTGGTTCGTACCGTGTGGTCTATCTCAATATTCCTGTAACTCATCGAACGATTTGTATTCTTATTTTCACCAAATCGGAACAAGCAAGCTTATCGAAAGAAGAAAAAAACGAATTAAAGAAACTGTCCATCCAGTTGAAACAACTATATGGCCAGCCATAAGGAGGCGTTAGACATGGGATCTTCTCTTTTTGACGAGATGAAAAAAAGCATGGAAGAAGCAGTGGCTTTTGGCGAAGGCGATCACACGAAAGGCCGGCGGAAAAACGTCGCCATTAAAGCTTTGCAAGTGTTTACGCCCGAAGAGATTAAGCAATTGCGCGAGCAGCTGCAGTTTACCCAACGCGTCTTTGCTCAGGTTTTAGGGGTCTCTACCAAAACAGTGGAAGCGTGGGAAAAGGGAACGAATACGCCAAGCGGTTCCTCTCGTCGGCTTCTCGAAATTTACTGGAACCATCCCGATATTGCCGAACAAGAAGTCACCGAAAACGTGTGAGAGCATTGAGGATGGAAATGGAAACATCAAATAGAAGAAACGTAGCCGTTTTCGATTCCATCGTTTCGAACGGCTACGTTTTGTTTACATAGCAGATTATCATTTCATCTACCGTATGGGTTAAGTATTGTATGGCCGAACTATTTTGGTCCCAAGCATTTAGGAAGTATTAAAAGTATTGCTCAAATGGTGATGGTAATTGGTTCGGTTTTGGGACCGTTGCCCTTTGGTTTATTTTATGATTGGTTTCATAGCTATACGGCGATATTGTGGTTGATAATGATTCTTCCATCCATAGCCGCAGTTTTTGCTCTTTGGTCGTCGAAGCCGTCTTATGCTTAGTTTACGAAGAAAAGAACGCCTCTCACTTGTTTACCGGTGAGAGGCGTTCTTTTTTTAATCTTCATTATAAATGTTCTCCATGCTGCAGCCGGCGGATGTATTCGCGCAAATCTTCTTTTCGCACACGCCAATGCCTCCCGATTTTAAATCCCGGGATCCGGCCTTCCTGGACGAGTTTGTATGTAGTTACTTCGCTGATTTGGAGGTATTCGGCGACTTGGGCCACGGTCATGATGTCATGTTCTTGATCCATAAGGAAAACCTGCCTTTGCGTAGGTACTTCATGCCTATTCTATCCTGTTTCGATGCAAAGGACAAATCAAAGTCCATAGACGTTCAACGTATGACAAAATCTAGCATAAGAAGAAAAATATAGATGATTCTAGAGGCATGATGAAAAGTTTTCATGATGTAAACGCTTAAGATTGGAAAATCCATTGCAAACCCGATCATAATTATATAATCTGTTATAGTCAGTTATAAATGATTATAATAGAAATCATTAAAAATAGTTCGATTGAATGATTTACCAATAGAAAAAGAAAGAGGGTATGTATGCACACATTATCAATAAAGGACCAATGGTTTGGCAACATTAAAGGAGATGTGCTGGCGGGAATTGTGGTGGCTCTAGCGTTAATTCCAGAAGCCATCGCCTTCTCTATTATAGCCGGTCTCGATCCGATGGTTGGCCTGTATGCTTCGTTTTGTATTTCTGTCGTTATTGCTTTCATTGGTGGACGCCCGGGAATGATTTCGGGTGCTACCGGAGCGATGGCGTTATTAATGATTACATTAGTGGCGGATCACGGCGTTGAATACTTGCTGGCAACGACCATTTTAACCGGAATTTTACAGGTGCTCTTTGGCGTCTTCAAACTGGCTCGTTTCATGAAATTTATTCCGCGATCGGTGATGGTTGGGTTTGTGAATGCGTTGGGGATTATGATTTTCACCTCTCAACTGCAACACTTTGCGAACGAAACATGGATTATCTATGCGCTGGTTGGACTTACGTTAGCGATCATTTATTTGTTTCCATTTGTGTCTAAAACGATCCCCTCCACGCTCGTAGCCATTATTATTGTTTCCGCCGTAGCGATATTTATGAATGCCGGTGTACGAAATGTGGGAGACATGGGGGCTTTGTCTCAATCGCTGCCGATGTTTGCTTTCCCTAGCATTCCTCTCAATATGGAAACCCTGGCGATTATTTTTCCTTATGCTTTAGCGTTAACGATTGTCGGTATTTTGGAATCCCTGCTGACGGCTTCTATTGTAGACGATATGACCGACAGCGAAAGTGATAAGAACAAAGAGAGCCGAGGCCAGGGGATTGCGAACATGATCACCGGCTGTTTCGGGGGCATGGCGGGCTGTGCCATGATCGGTCAATCGGTGATCAACGTGAAATCGGGCGGGAATGGCCGCTTATCTTCCCTGGTGGCCGGCATGGTCCTCATGTTTATGATCATCGCCCTTGGAGGCATTGTCGTGCAGATTCCGATGGCTGCGTTAGCAGGAGTGATGATTATGGTAGCCATTGGCACCTTTGATTGGTCATCCATTCGAAATATTCATAAAGTGCCTTTGTCGGATGCTGCAGTGATGATCGTCACGGTCCTCACCGTCGTAATTTCACATAATTTGGCGTACGGCGTGCTGGCGGGTGTCGTTCTCAGTATGATTTTCTTCGCCGTAAAAATTTCCAAGGTCCGGGTATTGTCCTTGTACACCAACGGGGGACGCAAACGTATTTACTACGTCCGGGGGCAGTTGTTCTTTGCCTCGGTCAATGATTTTCAGGATTCGATTGATTATAAAGATACGGTGGATGAAGTGGAGTTTGATCTGCGGGAGTCCCACCTCTGGGACGACTCTGCTATCGGCGCCCTCGATAGTGTCGAAACCAAGTTGGAGCAGCAGGGCATTGAAGTGACGTTTATCGGACTAAACAGTGAAAGTGCCCGGTTATTGAATCGGTTGGGCGGCGTGTCTAAAACGTCCGGGCATTAATGCAAGGAAAAGGAGGTACGCTTATGTACCAGCATATTTTATTAGCTACCGATGGATCGGAGCACTCCCATCGAGCGATTGAACAAACGCTTCGTATGGTCTCTCCTTATGAGCAGGAGGTTTCGATAGATTTGATCTACGTTATTGATAGCGAGATGTCCAAATCCAATGTCTTGCATCATGGGGATTCGGAAGCGATAGCTGTCAAACGGAAAGAGATGTTATCAGACAAAGTCGAATACTTGGAAGCACGGGGTATTCAAACCGAGACGGTGCTTTTGCATGGGTCGCCAGCTGATAAAATTGTGGCGTATGCCAATGACCGTGATTATGACTGTGTCGTTGTGGGGAGCCGCGGCCGAAATAAACTGCAAACGTTTATCTTAGGAAGCGTTAGTCATCAGGTGATTAAGCACGTGCAGGCCCCCGTCATGATGGTGAAATAAATAATAATGAATGATGTTCGATGACACGTGCAGCCTTGAAATTCAGGATGCATGTGTTTTTTCATCTGCAGCTTCTAGGAACACTAATCATATGAATCCAAGCTCAGAAAAGAAAGGATGCCACCATGCCAGACAAGAGGAAAAGCGAGGAGGAACAGGATCGTCTGCGAATACAAGAACTTCAATCTTCGATGACGCATGCGAATGAAGAAGAACAGAAAAGAATCATTACGAGCATCGTGCTGTTACAAGAACAGCTGCGTCAAAAGGAAAAAGAACACGGGGAGTAAATGCTTCCCCGAAGTAATACATAAAGAAAGGAAGATACCATGGCCTATCCGTACGACGACCCGGCGTTTATCCAAGAACAACAGCGCCTACAACAGACAATAGACTATATCTATGACGTGCTTGAATCCTCTGTCGACAATCAATCGGCCTACCAGCAGAACATCAAAGAAGCCCTCGTGGAACTCGACCATTTGGACAGTAGTTTAAGCTATGTGAACACGCTGGCCAATGCCCAGCTGCTGGAAATGTCGAATAAAGAATACCGGGGCCTTATCCGTGTGAAGGACGAGCCGTACTTTTCGCGTATTGATTTTACACGAGATGCTACCGGGCAGACGGAACAGCTGTATATTGGAAAGACCTCGTTAACAAAAAACGAGACCCAGGAACCGGTGATCATTGACTGGCGTTCGCCTATTGCTAATCTGTATTACGAAGGCAGTCTCGGTCCGGCGTCGTACGAGGCTGAAGGGGAAAAGCATGAGGGAGAACTATCATTGAAACGGCAGTTTGAGGTACAGAAAGGGGAACTGCAGCATATGCAGGATATTGATCTTACAGCGAGAGATCAGATGCTGCAGGACGCGCTGTCGACCAATGCAGAAAAACGGTTGAAAGACATTGTGACCACCATTCAGGCCGAACAGAACCGCATTATTCGTGCCGATATGGACAAACCGTTGATCGTCCAGGGCGTGGCCGGGAGTGGAAAAACAACCATCGCCATGCACCGGATTTCTTATTTTATCTATACGTATGCAGACACCTTTGATCCGGAAGATATGATGATACTGGCCCCCAATCAATTGTTTCTTCATTATATTTCCGGGGTTTTGCCGGAACTTGGTGTGGAAGAGGTGCGTCAGACGACGTTTCAGGACTTTTTCATGGCGGCGATGGGGAAAAAATATACTATTCAGTCGTTGGACTACCATTTATTGAACTTCCTTGAAGGAACGGAGGAGGGGAATCGTGACGTTACCTGGATTCCTGCTTTTAAGGGATCGATGGCGTGTAAAGATATGCTTGAAGCCTATGGAAACGCTATGGCCGAGAAGCTGATTGAGGCCGAGGATCTCATCGTGGATCGTTTTACACTTATTGAGGCGTCGCACGTGAAGCAGCTGTATCATGACCAGTATGGCTACATGCCGGCTTTTCAACGCATCGATAAAATAAAAAAAGTCATTACGGCAGCAGCCAAAAAAGAAATCAAGCGAATTATTGCCGAAGTGAAAGAGGTCTACGAAGACCGCATGGAAAAAGTGCGATCGAACGTCCGGGATCCGGAAAAACGAAGAGAAATGGTGGTCCAGCTCATGGACGAGCAGGAGGCGTACGCAAAACGATTAGAGAAAGAAGCCTCAGAAGCCATTCAAGCCTATGGAAAACAGTTTACCAAACCCGATATTCATACGATATATAAAAACCTCATGCAGGATGCCGGACAGCTGAAAGCGTTTGGAGACTTTTCAGAGGTCGAAGCCGAACAGCTGGCCGGTTACCAACAGCAGGTCTTAAAAGGAAAAAAAATAGAAGCAGAGGACGCTGCGCCGTTGTTATACCTCCAGCATAGACTTGCGGGCGTAAAGACGAAGCATCAGGCTAAAAATGTGGTGATTGATGAAGCCCAGGATTACAGCCTGCTTGAGTTATATACGCTGCGGGCGGTGACCAAAACCAAACTCTTTACCATCCTGGGTGATCTTTCCCAGGGGATTCACAGTTATCGGAGTATACAGCACTGGGAGGACGTGCAGACCTATGTTTTCCCGGAGGCCACGTACACCACGCTTAATCAGAGCTATCGTACGACACAGGAAATCATGGAGAAAGCCAACCAGGTTCTGAAACAAAGTGTCAACCAGAAGCTACCCAAAGCCCGGCCGGTCGTTCGTCATGGGGAATCGCCGGAAGTCGCCTCTTTTCAGCATGACAAGGAGGCAGCGGTACGTATCGAAGCGCGGGTGAACGATCTAAGAACCGATGGCACTCCTTCCATCGCGGTTATTGGAAAAACGATGAACGAGTGCCGGCAACTGCATCGGGCACTGGAAAAACATACTACTGTAGACAGTTATGTATTGGGAGAAAAGGAAGATTTTCGAGAAGGGGAATTGGTCCTTGTTCCTTCTTACTTGGCCAAAGGGCTAGAATTTGATGCCGTTTTTGTTTACATGGAGCAGGACATGTATCATCCAGGCCGGGAACTAGACGTGAAGCTGTTGTATGTTGTGATGACACGGGCATTACATTACTTGGAATTCGTCGTACATCAGCGTCATGTAGATGTTTTAGAAGAATGGATATAGTGGAGAATCGGGCGGGGGTGGGGGTATTCGTACGATGATCTCCCTGGTCCCCGAAGGGAAGATAATTTCATCTACCGTATGGGTTTACCCTTTAAAAAGGAAAAGTTGCGCCAAATATTGGATAAGATCTTTTATTCATCCGCGCTTTCGGAAACGTTTCCCAGAAGCCTAAATTGACAGGAGTTTCTTTATCTTTTTATTAACGTAATGACAATTATCAGAAGTTTTTTATTAACAAACAAGCATTTCAATCTTTCAGGAATAAAAAAGATAGCGTTCATTTGATGAATACGGTTGTGAAATGTAGATGTTTTTCCCTTTTCCTACTAGGAGGGATAAATATGTCCATCTTCTTTACGATAAGGGTGTAAACTGTTTGAAGAAGGGGAATTAAAGAAAGTCTTAGTACATATCCTAGTTAGGAGATATTTTATGAATGATAAAAGCACCACAGGGACAAATTCAATTTTAGATAATCCACAAAACATTATTTCAATTTTATGCATTTTGGCCATTCTGGCGCTTTCTTTCATTTCTTACCAGATATCAGGCTGGCAGTATGTGATTCTGCTCTGGGTTGGTTTTCTTCTTGGATTTTCTCTTTTCCACGCCCGTTTCGGTTTTTCGGCCGTTTACCGGCAGATTATTGAAAAAGGCAATACGGAAATGCTCCGGGCTCATATGCTGATGCTTATCCTCGTATCGACCTTTTCAGCTGCTATTTTTATTGGCGGTGCGGCTTTGTTTGGCACAGGCCCTTTTCCGGCACTTTCCGCTGTGAGTGTTGGATTGATAGCTGGTGCGTTCATTTTCGGTTTTGGCATGGAAATAGGCAGCGGCCTTGCCCCCTCTTCATTTTACGAAGCAGAGGGCGGCAGAACCGCCTTGCTTTGCACATTGGCCGGCTTTACGGCGGGGGCAGTGGCAGGGGCCGCCCATTTTGGATTTTGGAACACGTCCCTTCCTTCGTTTGAGCCGGTATCGCTCGCAATGGATACGGGCATCGGTTACATAGGGGCCTGGCTGATTCAGGTTATTTTTCTCGGACTAGTTGCTTTTGGCTCGTACGTGCATAAAAAGCGAACGAGGCCTCCGGCTCTTCCACCGCTGCCTTCCGCTGCAAGCTGGAGCCGGATCATTTTCGGCTCCTGGCCGCTGTGGGTGGGTGCTGTTATTCTTGCAGTATTAAATGCGCTGATCTTTCTCGTGCAGGGGGAGCCCTGGAAGCTGACAGCCTCCTTTACGCTATGGGGGTCAAAGATAGCGACGGCTCTTGGAATGGATGTGAGCGGGTGGACATACTGGATTGAACAGAATCAGTTTGTTGCGCTCAATCAACCAGTGCTGATGGATTCCATGAGCATCATTAATTTCGGTGTCATTCTGGGGACTATAGTAACTCTGGCAATGAACCGTCAAATCCGGTTTTCGAAAATCCCCCTGCGGGTTGCTTTAATCGCCCTGATTGGGGGAGGGCTGATGGGATACGGGGCGAGTATTTCATTTGGTGCCAATATTGGGGCTTATTTCAGCGGTATCGCTTCCTTTAGTCTGCATGCATGGTTATGGCTTATCATGGCTGTTCTTGGTGTGTACACTGCCTACTATATCAGCCATCGGCTGCCGTTGTATCATTACGAAGAAGGAAAGCGCACGGGGAAATAAGGATAGGATAGCTATCTCAAAATGAATTGATCCCCGTCAAGTAGATAATAAAAATAAGTAAAACTGTAAGCGGCTTGATTCTGTATTCCATTAAAGGCAAGCCGTTTAAATATTCCTGGTATCGTTGGTGATTGTAAAACCGAATATAGCGACGAATCGCTTCTACCAAGTCTTCATAGGTGGCATAAAACGAGTCTAGTTTTGAGGAAAGAAAGAATTTTCATCGATATATACTGAATAAAAAAGCATGATCACTTCATCTTTCTCTCTAGTATGTGATTTTATAAAGCAAACGTTTAGGTTTCATTTCTATTTCTTCGTTTTATTAGTCATAAATTTCACATCTCATATTATCATATTAAATAGGTCGAAATGCTATCTTCATGGCTAGGGATTTGTTGTTAGATGTTCGCCCCCATCGGGTATGGTCTATAAAAATAAATTTCAAATCTAAAGCCATCATGCATGGTTTTCCGAAAGGAGCGCAAAAACGTGAAACGTTGGTTCAACATTTTTATCGTCCTCCTTGTGATGCTGGGAGCTTCCAGTACCCTGGCCGCCTGTGGAGATGATGAGAAATCCGATGGTATGCCGGAAGAGTTTCCGAATAATGAAGATGAATAGTTCAGAGGACGGTTCCACCCCTCATCCAATACCTTTAAAGGAGAGAGTCGATGTTTAAGCTTGTCTTAACCCTGTCGAATACGCATCAGATTTCGCATAAAGTCCCCAACGAAGATGATGCTCTTGATTTGTATTTTACTATTCAGCGCGCGATGAGTTCCGGCACCGACGAACAACCGCCAGACGTCTTAACCTTGGGAGACGCTTTGCTCGTCCGCACCGACGCTGTCGTCTCCTGCGAGCTAAAAGGCCCACGAACGCAGTAATCAGGGAACAGCTCTCCAGAGAATATTCTCTGGAGAAGAAGGACATGAAACGAAAGAGCAATTCTCTTCTCGGTCAAAGCTGCCTTTTCTTTGCTGTTACTCCCATCATTTATTTGTAAAGAAGGTGTACCTGTTGTTCTTAACCATGACGGAAAACGAGACGACCCTTGCTATTATTCAAGCAGTAAAGGAAGGAAAAAAACAAACCGTACAGGATATCATGCAGGAATTACAGCCATATGATATGGCTCAACAATACCTTCATGTCCCCGAGAAGCATCGTCAAAAATTACTGACGTATCTTTCTGTGGAAGAACTTTCTGATTTGGTCCAGGAACTGGAAAAAGAAGAACAGCTGGACGTTTTATACAAATTGGGCAACGACCAATCAACAAAAGTGCTCGATGTCATGGAAAATGATGACTTGGCTGACCTTTTGACAGACCTGGAGCCAGAACGAACGGAAGCATTGCTGGCCGACATGGATCAAAAGGAAGTCACCGCTGTTCAAACCTTAATGAGCTACCCTCCAGAAACAGCTGGAGGCATTATGACGGACCGTTATGTCTCCATTCCTAAGCATTACTCTGTCCAGGAGGCCGTGGATAAACTTAAACATTTTGCCGAAATTGCCGAATACCTAAACTATTTGTACGTTGTTGATGACAATCACGATCTAGTGGGTGTCGTTTCTTACAAAGACTTATTGCTAAACCAACTTCAACATAACATTGAAGATATCATGTATTCCCGGGTGATAAAAGTCGATGTACATATGGATCAAGAGGAAGTGGCCAAAATAATTTCGCGCTATAATTTCATCTCGATCCCTGTCGTCGAGTATGAAAACAAACTGGTAGGTGTTATTACCGTTGATGATATTATCGATGTGGTTATCCAGGAAGCGAACGAAGATATCGAAAAACTGTCCGCCACCGGTAAAGCCATTGATTTTGATACGAAGCCACTTACCGCAGCCTATAGACGCTTGCCGTGGTTAATTCTATTACTGTTTATCGGCCTTATTTCGGGCAGCATTATTGATGGATTTTCTGCCACGTTGGAGACCGTGGTGGCATTAGCCTTTTTCATGCCCATGATAGCCGGAATGACAGGGAACACAGGAACCCAGTCCCTTGCCGTTGTCGTGCGGGGCTTGGTATCCAACGATTTGGATGTAAAACAGGTCATGAAACTGATTGCTCGCGAATTGTGGGTCGGGATTATGATTGGGATTACCTGCGGTATCATGATCGCGTTGATTGCATTTATATGGCAAGGGAGCTTTACGCTAGGACTCGTCGTTGGCAGTTCCTTATTAATGACGTTAATCATTGGTACGTTAGCCGGAACCATCATTCCTCTCATTCTATATAAATTCGACGTTGACCCTGCTGTGGCATCCGGGCCCCTCATCACTACGATCAATGATATATTATCGTTGCTGATCTATTTTGGCATGGCCACCATGTTCATTTCGCAGTTAATGTAAATGGAGGTACCACGATGATTCGCTATTTCATCCATATGTTTTTGTTTTTTTGTGGATTTTTTCTTTTTATCTTTTCGATGATACTTCCAGGTGATTTAGAAATCGTGCAACTTCTCATTGGCCTGGGTTTCATGATTATATTTGGATTAAAACTTCGCAAATCGAGACAAACGTTCTAATATGTTCGATCTGCCCCTCTGGAGATCTACTCGTATGAATCCCAGACATATGATGAGAGTAATGAGGATCAAAAGAACTTACATAGAGCAGGGGTCTTCAGATAAGACCCCCTTGCTCTTTTATGTTATAGGTGGGCCACTCCATCCTTTTCTCGTGCATATCTAATACCGGAATGATTAATGAGAAATCACCAGCACGTAAACAATCGCCAGTGGTTCATAATTTTCTTTTCATCCCACGTTTGAGTACATATGGCACGGGAATCATAGAAACTTGAACGTTTTTAATACTCAAAGCAAGAGATTGTAGGAGGTGAGACACATGTTATCGTTTATTTGGAGTTTAATCATCGGTGGCCTCATTGGTTGGGCTGCCGGAGCTTTGACCGGTAAAGGCGTGCCTTTTGGTATCATTGGTAATATTATCGCTGGCTTTATCGGAGCAAGCCTGGGAACGGCCCTACTCGGAAGCTGGGGACCGGCGATCGGTGGCTTCTCAATCATTCCCGCTCTCATCGGGGCTATTGTATTAGTTCTGATCGTTAGCGCTATTTTTAACGCTGTTCGAAAAAAGAAATAATGGTCATCCATGGAAGGTCTTTTCTTAAAGGCCTCCCCTGCCGGCAAGCCTCTATACTCTAGAGGTTGTCGGCAAATTTTTTATGATATTGTAAGAACAAATAGCATGGCCTTTGATGTATAATCAAAATGAGTATTTTCTCGAACCTTCGTCGTCTCTACCCGCATTTCCGCAACCATACCAATAATGATTGCGCCTCATTGCCTCTTCGGATATAATATCGCCTTTAGCATTAACAACAACTATCGAGGAATCTCTCTTGGCACGGGATAAAGAGTTTCCAAAGAAACCAATGCCTCGATTCGTACGTAGAGATATAAGGTTATTTCATCACTCTAAGTGTCCGCACTATAATAATAAGGAGTTTTCCCATGCTCGAATTGCTTCAATACATACTATTAGGGCTTATCCAGGGGATCACCGAACCTCTGCCTGTGTCTTCCAGCGGTCATTTGCGCATGATGGCCTATTTTTTCGGTCTGCAGGTCCCGGATTTGCATTTAGAAACCTTCTTAAATGCCGCTTCGCTTATCGCCGTAGGTATCGTCTATCGAAACGATCTAATGGAATTGCTCACTGGCACCTATCGCTACCTCCGTTTTCGCCACCCCGAAGATGGGACGATGTTTCGCTTTGCCCTGCTATTACTGATCGGCACCCTCCCGGCAATAATCGCCGGCGGATTGTTTTATCGCCAAATCAGCGGCCATTTAACCAGTATGACGACGGTCGCGGCCGCGTTACTGATCACTGGAGGGGCGTTGTACCTGGTTCGGAAATTACGGGGACATAAACAGGAAGCAGGCATCACCGTCATCGATGCCCTTCTCATCGGCTTGGCCCAGGCGCTCGCTCTTGCTCCAGGGATCAGCCGGTCCGGAGCTACCGTCGTCGCGGCCCTGGCAAGAAAAGTGGAAGCGGAAACGGCGCTGAAATATTCCTTTTTCTTATCCATCCCGGCCAGCCTTGGCAGCCTGGTCCTCACCGGCGATGAAATTATTCAGGCCGTGACGGCTCCGGGCGCTTTCGGCTTTTACCTGGTCGCTTTTCTTGTCTCTCTCCTGGTGTCCATTGCCGCCATCAAACTGTTTATTGAAGTGTTGACCAGCGGCAAACTCATCTACTTTGCCGGATACTGTCTCACCGTCAGTCTCCTGTTGTTTTTGTTCGTGTAATACGTGGGCTTGTTCGTCCCCCGGGTGGTGATGGTACAACAGGAACTGCCACCAATAATCATAGAACTACTTTTCCGAAAGAGGTCGTTGTATGCGTAAAACCTGGTTCACTCGAATGGATCTTCCTCTCCTGATCACCACGTTTTTGATGGTGGTCTTCGGCCTGATTATGGTCTACAGCGCGAGTTTCCCCCGCGCCTACTACCAATTGGACGACGCCGCTTACTTTTTAAAACGGCAGGCATTTTGGGCTTTGGTGGGCACCGGGGTCATGCTCGGGATGATGGTCGTTCCCTACCGGAAGTGGAAAGCCTTCCTCCCCTTCTTTCTCTTGGTATCTGTGGTCATGCTCCTCCTTGTGCTCGTGATGGGCACCACCGTGAACGGCTCGACCCGGTGGCTCACCTTCGGACCGATCCAGGTCCAGCCGTCGGAGTTTGTTAAATTTGTGCTGATTCTCTACCTGGCCTATGCGTATGCCAACAAACGTCCGTACGTGCACCACTTCACGCAGGGGATGTTGCCACCACTCATCATGGTGCTCCTGTTATTCAGCCTCGTGCTTCTGCAGCCGGACCTGGGCACCGGGCTAATGTTTATTTTATTGGCAGCGGTCATGGTCTTTCTGGCCGGGGCCCGCTTCACGCATCTGGCCATGCTAGGCATCGGCGCTGCGGGCGCTTTGACGTGGATTGCCACCCGGGCCTCGTATCGGATGGACCGTCTGATGGCTTTTCGTCGGCCGTTTGACTACCCGGAAGAAGGATTTCAACTAGTCCAGGCGTTCGTCGCCATGGCTAACGGCGGCTTAACCGGGACCGGACTGGGCCAAAGCATTCAAAAGCAGGGGGCCCTGCCGGAAGGACACACGGATTTTATTTTTGCGATCATCATCGAGGAACTCGGGATTTTTGGATTGGTGGGCGTACTCAGTGGCTATGCTGTGATAGCGACTCGGGGGGTTCGCATTGCCCATCACGCCCGCACGGTGTTTGGCCAGTTACTGGCGTACGGGATCGTCTTTTTTCTGTTGGGCCAAACCATCTTTAATTTAGCCGCCGTGAGCGGGATGATGCCCATTACCGGCATCACCCTGCCATTTATCAGCTACGGGGGGTCGTCGCTCCTTGTCTTTATGGCCAGCATGGGGCTCTTGCAAAGCATCCACCGGCACAATACAAAGGAATCCCCTCCCCCAGCACGAAAGGAGTTTTGGCATGTACCGTCTTCAGCGGGATAAGCACGATATCAATTTATGGTTTGTCGTGTTTCTGTTTGCGGTGGTCAGTTGTTATGCGATTTATCACGCCCAACAGCTCGCGCAATACGAAACCAATTTCATTCCCCGCCAAATGATCTTTTTTGGGCTTGCCGCCGGGGGAGCCTTTGTGGTGACGCATATTGATGACGATTACTTCCGAAAAGCCGGAGGAATCTTATACGCTTTGGGCCTTCTGCCATTAGCAGTACTTTTGGTCGCTCCGGAGAGCATCGCCCCAACGATCAATGGTGCCAATCGGTGGTTTTCGCTGGCTGGATTTCAAATTCAACCTTCTGAATTAACCAAGCTCACCGTGTTGATTCTGTTAAGCCTGTTGGTGGAAAGGCATCACCGCCGCTATGCCCCGGCGACGTTCAAGCAGGAAGGGCTGCTACTATTGAAATTGGGGGCCGTAACGCTCCCACCGATCGGATTTTTAATGCTGCAGCCTGACATGGGAACGGTCATGCAAATGCTCGCCCTCCTCTTGACGATCGCATTGGTTTCCGGTGTTTCCGCCTTATGGCTGGGTCTTATTGTCGGTGTTCCCTCGCTGCTTTTTCTCGGATTTTTAGGACTCTTTTATTTCGTACCAGGTGTATTAGAACGGCTTTTATACCCACTAATGTCGGATTATCAGGTCGGCCGCATCGAAGGATGGCTCCAGGCGGACGCTAATGTCAACCAAAGCTTTCAGGTCGACCGGGCCATGAGCCTGATCGGCTCCGGTCAACTGCAGGGAAACAACCTCCCGATTTATATCCCTGAAGCTCACACCGATTTTATTTTTGCGATCATTGGCCATCAACATGGTTTTATCGGGGCCGCTGTCCTGTTATGCCTGTATTTCGTCCTGGCCTATCTGATCATCCGCACGGCATTGTTAACGCAACACACCTTCGGTCAGGTGTTGTGTGCCGGCGTTCTCGGCCTTTTCGCCTTTCAGGTGTTTCAAAACATTGGCATGAATTTGGGGCTGCTTCCCGTCACCGGGTTTCCCCTCCCCTTTATCAGCTACGGCGGCAGTTCCCTGATTGCGACCATGTTAGCCCTGGGGCTCGTGATGAGCGTGCGCTACCACCACCGCCCAAGTATGTTTGTTCGGGAAAACTAGAGGAGTATTCGATCTTCGTTTTCCTTCTTGAGCACAAGTTCCACAAAACAGCCATCTTCCAAGGAAAAGTGGACGATGGCTGTTTCATTCATGCTATAGCGTCTTCTCCCCCACCTGAGTGTTTCAGGGAAGACGATTACTTACACTTATTTTGTTATTATTCCTTACACAGAGCCCCAATGCTCTCCCGGCCATTATGGGAAGACCGGGGCAATCTGATAAAGCTATCCAGCAAGCATTGAAATTATTTCAAGAACGAGAAACAAATAATATGAGCGTGAACGATATCGTTAAACTTACTGGTGTGCCCAGGTCAACTATTTACGCTAAAATGAAACATAGGTAGTTTTACAGGAATAGAGGTTAATTCTGAATTAGTTGAAGAAGATAAAGTAGTTGATGAATAAATAGTGTTCTAGGGGGAATTTTATTGAGAATCTCAGAATATTTTGGTTTAGAAGAACATGGTCAGGAAAACTTTGAATTCTTAAATCTAAACGTTCCGGTTGATAATGAATTATTTTTAGATCCTACAAGAATTGCTGCTGAAGAAGGTTATGAAGATTGGCTTGCAAAGATTAATGATTTTCACTATACAATTTTCGGTCTGTATGAGAATGGCAGATATGAAGAGGCTAGGGAATTGTTTGTTAATTCCAGAGAATCCAACGAGATATTTTTAGGTTACTCTAGAGGATCAGCTGGAGGGACTGGTAATTCTGAAGAGTCACTTGCACTTGTGTACGATTATATAACTGAAAATCATCTGTATGAAGATAATCTTGTCCGTCATCCAGAAGAGTTTATGGTTTTTATTCCGAATTTTGGTCCGGATCATCTATCAGATTTTGTAGCTAGTATTATAAAACGTGAGCTGGTCGAATTTACTATTAGACAATCTGATTTAAATAATATTCCTAGAGATAACGAATTTAACTATGCTTTTTGGAATAGTATTGATCACGAGTGGCAACATGAGACTCGACGTGTTCCAGAGGTTTGGGATGAGGTTAGGGGAAGAATGAAGCCATTGCTATTACTTCCAAAAAGATTAGTAGTGAAGAGTTTTCTAATAGGGCCTGAACAATATCTTATGCAGGTAGTACTTGCTTGGAGACAAGTAGTGCACCGTGATATGGATAGTGAGATTCATAGAAATAGAACGGAAAATCAACAATTTGCAGCAAGAGAGTTGATAAGAGATGAAGAACTTAGAAACGAAGGTCGATCAGTTAAAGATTATCTTATTGAACAAACAAGGGAAAATAATGATTTGATAGAGAATGAAAGGCGAAGAATTTATAACATGCAAAGGGGTACTGAACCTAACAGGTTAGATGATCAGGAGTGGGATGATTATTTCAACGATGAGGATGAGGGCCAAGAGTAAATTGTTGTCGTTGCTTTTCATTTCGTCAATGTAACCGGAATTTGGCGGAGCCAATGGAGGATTAAGAATTGACGTTGCTTTGTGGTTTCCAAACTCTTGGCGATAGCAAAAAGGGAATTGGACAACTGTTAGCCAACAAACAAATTTCCTTAGTCTATGGAGGGGCAAGTGTAGGGTTAATGGGCGATTTAGCCGATAGCGTCTTAGAACATGGAGGATACGTTATTGGGGTCATGCCTCAAGACCTCGTGGATCGAGAAATTGCCCATACGTCTTTACATGAATTACATACCGTGTCTTCCATGCACGAACGAAAAGAGAAAATGAGCTCCTTGGCTGATGGCTTTGTGGCCTTACCTGGAGGGCCCGGCACGCTGGAGGAATTCATGGAAGTATTCACCTGGGCCCAGCTCGGATTTCATCAAAAACCGTGCGGGCTGTTGAATGTGGATCACTATTACAGTGGTTTTGTGAACTTTATGTATTACATGAATGATCGTGCTTTTTTACAGGACCGCTATCGCGAGATGGCCATTGTCGAAGAAGACCCGACGATGCTTCTAGACCGGTTGCATGCGTATACTGCTCCAACTATAAAAACGTACTAACGAGTGAAACCATAAAATTTATTATTAGCGTCTAAATGTTCCACTAATAGTCACTCTCTACAAGATAAAAGACTTTAAGATCCACTCATGGAACCCTTGCTACATAAAGAAAAAATCCTAAAAATGGAGGGGGAGGAAGCGATGGCACGCCATGAAGCCGAACAACGGCATGTAGATCTCTTTGGCGAACAAAAGATGCTGGAGGCGAAAACTCGAGGACGCCTGGCCGTTCAAATCAAACAGGCGCGCAAAGCCCAGGGGTGGACGCAACAAGCACTAGCTGAACAAGTAGGAATGGCGGTATCGACGATTCGACGCATTGAATCGGGATCAACGATGCCAAGTGTAGGTACGTTAATAGTGATAAGCCAAGTGCTTTCCATTACCTTCGTTATTGGAGAGTCGTCGAAACCTAGGGAACCTTTTTCCAACGCATGAGCGTTTTCGGTGCCTTATGCTTCGTTTTCCATCGCCCATCATAAGGGGAGGAAAGCTGCTTCTATACCGTTGTGTTGTTGCTTATCTTGAATTGTAATATTAAGCGCAACACCTAAAAAATAAAAAACACCCATGGTATCCCAGTGTAAAATGAAAGTACCA
>NZ_JBQLID010000022.1:0-32476 GCF_056034405.1 Marinococcus sp. LNHM4E3-1
CCAGAAATTGTTTGCATGGGAAAACCACGGAAGAAGTGTTTCACGAAGAAGTGTTGCGCTTAAATTGACAATCTAAGTTACAAATAAAACAATCAGCACAGCCATTGTTAGTTCGGCAATAGGCATCGAAAGCCAAATACCGTTAACACCTAGTATTTGCGGCAGGACAAATAAGTAACCCAAATATAGGACGTAACTTCGGCCAAGAATAATCAATGTCGCAGACCATGCTTTTCCTACGGATTGAAAATACGTCATATAGACAAAGCTAATCCCTATAAACAGATATCCAACGAAAAATAAGCGAATGCCCTCTACTGCTAATGTAATAATGGTTTCGTCATTTACCCCAAATAAACGTACTAGCATAGGAGCAAAAATATAGCCAATTACAAATAAAATCAGCCCGAGACCGATAGCCGTTTTTTCTGCTAACGCGATTGTATTTTGCATCTGCAGTTTCTTTTTGGCACCGTGATAATAACTGATCATTGGCTGCATTGCGGTTTCAATACCAAAAAACGCTAGAAACATAAAACCGTGTAAATAATTAATAACAGAGAAAGCTGTAACCCCGTCTGTTCCTAAAGCTGCCACAATACTTAAGTTATAACCAATAATCAATACAAAAGCACCTGATTCTGCTAGTAAGCTTGGAAAACCAATCGCTAAAATTTGAGCCGTTGCCCGCCTTGACCAAGCCCATTCCAATTGATTTAATACGACTTGTTTCTTAAAAAAATGTGGAATAAAAATGGCTACTCCAACTACCCCTGCAAGTACTGTTGCTAAACCAGCCCCATAAACCCCTAATCCCAATGGAAAGATGAAAATGTAGTTAAGGATAATATTGATCACAGAGGTGACACCCAGCGAAACCATTCCCAGTACCGGCCGACCATCATTTCGGATGAAAATGCTTAGCAGCTGCTGTAATCCTAAAATCCAGCCAAGGGGAAATAAGACACGCAAATATTCTGTAGTCGGTGCCATCGTTTCCTCATTGGCACCGAGCCAAATGGCAAGCGTGTCTATGTTAATAGAACCGATAACACTAATAGTACCTAGCATTCCGATAAAAATAGTTACAGCTAACGTAAAACTGCTTCGCGCCTTTTTAATTGCACCTTCACCAATAGCGGATGAAAAGTAGGTGGCTCCACCAATACCAATCCATAAACTTGTTGCTAAAATGACCATAAAAATTGGTGAGGCTAGATTCATCCCTGCCAATCCAATCTCCCCAACGCCATGACCAACAAAAATACCGTCGAGAAGCATGTTAACCGACATAAGCAGCATTCCGAGGACTGCCGGAAAAAAGAAATGAAAGAACACCCGTTTTACTGGTTTATTCATAAGGTTTTGTTGCAAAGTTTCCATTTTTTTCCTCCTTCAAACGGAGTGTCTTTGAAGTGATGTCACGCTTAGAGACCTTTCACTTTAAATATCTACGATTATCTTGGTTTTTATTCGACATAAACCCCAATAGATTTGCATGAACATGATATTTTTATTTTATTTATCCCAGCGAGCGTCTATCCCTTCATTAAAGAATGCATACTCTTCTGCATTATCAATCCCTAAACTGTCTAATAGATTCGCGCTATGGAACACCTTCTCCGCCCGTGATTTGCGGTCATGCTCGAAATAGTAAAAGGCATCTTCGTGATCGTAATCACGCAGTAGTTTGGCTAAATACATCGCATCTTCAAACGCTAAAGTGGTCCCCATGCCGGCATTCGGGTCCGCTGTATGTAAAGCGTCCCCGATTAACACAACACGACCGTGCGAGTAATACTTCATTAAGTCAATGTAGTAAAGCTGCTTTGCAATAATATGATCTGTGGCTTCAATTAATTGTCGAATTGGCATTTCCCAGCCTTCAAAACGTGCAGCTATATCTGTTCTTAATTCCTCTGTCGCTTTTTCTTCAAAATCTTTTTTCGCAATTTTCCGTGGCTCTACTGAAATAAGTGACCATGAAATTTCTTCATCTGTGGGGTGATGCTTCGATACGAAGAAAATAAAATTATCATGGAAATACATCAGAGACGTATCCCTTGTAAAGTATTCTTTAAGTTCGCCTAGCTTTTCCGTTTCAATCATTCCGTACACACCCGTTTTGCCTAAGTACTTTAACGGATTTGCCGGGAATGGGAATAAAAGCTCCCGCGTTTTTGAACGCACACCATCTGCTCCGATCAAAACAGAACCAAAATCTTCTGTACCATCTTCGAACGTTACGTGGACACCTTCACCTTCCTGTACAAAATTTTTCAACCGTTTTCCGAATTGAATATTAATTCCTTTTTTAATAGCTTCTTTATATAACACATCAATTAGATGAAAACGAGCAATATTAATGAGATCCGGAAGTTCCTCTAATTCGAGTTTGTTTTCTACTTCTTCAAGTAATGGATTGTTATCCTTGTCAAGTACTGCAACATCGACTAAGTGATGGCTATTATTTTTAATTTCTTCGCCCAATCCCAGCATTTCAAGCATTTTCACGCCACTTGGATGGATAACAAAATGTCCGCCGACTTTGCCATACATTGGTGCCTGTTCATACAGGACACTATCAATATTTGCTTTCTTTAAAAATAGTGCCATGGCTAAACCTGCCACGCCCCCACCATTAATAACAACTTTGTTTTTCAAACAAATCACTCCCTTCGAGAAAACAATACCACTATTCGGACAATTGGTCAATTAAATTATGTTAAAACCCAATTAAAAAAGAATTTTTATCGAATTTAAATAAACATTAGTACGATTAACTAGTATAATAAAAATTAGTAAGATAAAAAAATAAGTTTAAAATAATTGGAGGAAATATGAGCAGACCTACAGGAGTGAATAGCGAGGATACAAAACAATTTATCGTAGATATTGCAACGAAAATATTTGAACACAAGGGTTATAGCGCTACATCTATGGCCGATATAAAAAAGGAAACAAATGTAAGTAAGGGAACGGTTTATTATCATTTTAAGAATAAAGAAGAATTGTATCTTTATTGTATTAAGCAAGTATCTAATGAATTTATTCGAAACTGGGATATTACATCAAAAACGGAGCGATCCGCTGAGAAGAAATTGTATATTTGGGCGAACTTAAACAATATCATGCTGCAAAAGCCGATTATGAATACCCTTCAAGAATATTTTGTGTCAACAAATGAACATAATTATGACGCTGTGCTTAATCTGTATGAACCTGAATTTCAAATCGTGAGTCGTATTTTAGAGGAAGGCATAAGTAGTGGGGAATTTAGGGAAGATTTGTTGATTGAAGATGTGTCGGTGCTTTTATATAACTTCATCACCTCTTTAGCGAATGCAGAGTTGTTTGGCTATCATTCAAATCAGGAACAAAAAAACTTATATAAGCTAGCTATTGATTTAATCGTGCCCGGACTAAAAAAATAAGAAGGGGGGGGGTGATTCGAGCCCATATACCCTCTATCCTTTTTTCTTTTTCCTACCTAAGGTATTCCCGGAACATGCCTCTGTAAATACTTACCCTCCTAGTTATACTAAATCCCCAACGTACGAATAGACGTTGGGGATTTTATATTATATATGTCTGTGTAAGACCGGCCGATACCATAACAGAGAGCATAGGTAGCTATACCCTTTGTTAATAGCCCCGCCAAAGAAAACGAATAGGAGGACACTGACACTATTTTCAAAGACGGCCAGACTAGGAGCCAGTAACAGAAAAACATTAAACTCAGTAATGCCGCCCGGAATCACCAGGAACACCTCACATAAAGAAATGGCACTTTACCATCCCTTTATTTCTTTTATTAACATAATCGCCGATTATTAGCAGCACATTAAAAAAACAGAGCTCCCCGTGATCAACGTGTTTAAAATGACAACGTTCATCGTAACTTTTTACTTCAATCCTTTAATTACTAGTGGACTCCCCTCCACCTTCTCCACTATACGTCTTCCTTTTTTCTATTATGCTTTATGGGCGCTATCTAATTCGTTGAAAAAATCTTCGTACTCTTTATTTTGTTCTATAACTTTGAATACATGTTTTAGAATTTCATTATGCCCGGCGTCGAATTCTTCCGAAGGGCGGCTTTTCCGCGGTGGACCTTTTCATATACTTCCTCCATGAAAAGAGTTTTAAGCCCCTCCATAGTGCTAAAAAATTCTTCTAAAACCTAGTCTATTTGACTGGGTTAAAATATACTCCACGAGTAATTAGATTTTCATCAAATTTATTGCTCTTCTAATGTAAGTTGAATAATTAACGCATGCATCCGGCAGCATCTACAGTAATTCTTTTTAAATCTACAACATTCAATTCGAGATTTATTTGTGAATATACCCACAATATTTTTAAAGTGTCTTCATTACTCGAGTTAACAAACCGATGCGGAATGTTTGCCGGAATGAAGGAAGTGTCATAGGGCTCTAAGTGACTTCTCCTTCCTCCTACATCGCAAAAAGCCTTACCTTCAAGAATGGTGACAGATTCTTCAACATTGTGAATATGACATGGTAAACATTTTCCAGGTTGAAAGACAGCAATACCTGTCATAATCGTTTTGGCACCCATTGTTTTCGAAGTCATTTCATAAAAGTTTACTCCTTCTTCCATTTCCACAGGTTCAACGTTTTTATATTTGTTTATTGCAGCCTGATAATTGATTTCATTCATAATCTTCATCCAATCTATAATAATTTAAATTTTTTCCGCCAATGCACTCTATACACTTTCATTATTATATCGCTTATCTTGATAATAATTTCGCAAAAAACGAAAGAAGAGAGCTACACTATTTATTTCAAGCAGACTAGAGTCACAGCAAGCCCAAGTATCAATCGTCAGCTTCTCCTTCACCTGTGCTTTATATAATCGTTGAGTATAAACATCGTCAGTTTCCTTTACTATAGATGCTGGTAGCAAAGCATATCCGAAACCTCTTAACACCATTTCTTTACTGGCTTCCATACTGTCTACAGTCATTTCTACCCGAGGTGGACGGTCGAATTTTTCATACCACCATTCATCCAACATATTGGTCATTACGTTCCCCGTTTTGTAATCAATTCTTGGTTTGTCCTCTAGCATCGTTAGTGCAATCTTCTCTTTTGACACAATACAAACAGGATCTTGAAACAATAATATGTTTTCTGCCCCTGCCACGTACTTGCCACGGATAATTCCAATATGGATAGCCTTACTCGTAAGAAGCGAGCTAATCTCTTTCGTCCAACCGCTTAAAATCTCGAATTTCACCTCAGGGTATGCTGAATGAAAACCTGCTAATACAGAAGGCAATTCATATTTTGCATAATAATTAGAAACACCAATTTTAATTTTTCCCGCTATCTCATTATTTATATTAGCAAGAGTTTTTTCTATATCTTCCAATTGCTGCAATATATTTTCTGCGTAGGCAGTTAAATATTCGCCCTGGGCGGTTAATTGTATCCCTTTACTTTTTCGCTGAAATATTGTAATATTCAGCTCTTGTTCTATCATTTTTAATTTTTTTGTTAGCGAGGGTTGGGATATAAACAACTCTCTAGCTGTTTTCGTAATATTAAGGTGTTTACGTAAGGCAGAAAGCACAAGCCATTCGTTTTCTCCCAAAACAATTCACCTCATTTTTTATTTCAATGATCAATTCCAGCTTCGGATTGTTTCATATAACGCTTTGCTATCGCTGGTAGAATACCTCCGTGCTTGTAGTATTCAACTTCAATAGAATTATCTAACCGTATAAGCATTTCAAATATTTTTGTTTCTCCCTTGCTTTTTGCTTCTACGGTAACTTTTCCATGTTCTACAATTTCTTCAGCTTTAATAGTAAAACTTTCTCGTCCATTTAATCCTAGAGAATCAGAACTAACTCCCTCCTCAAATTGAAGTGGAAGAATTCCCATTCCGACAAGATTACTACGATGAATCCTTTCGAAACTCTCAGCTAATACGGCGCGAATGCCTAACAAATAAGGACCTTTTGCTGCCCAATCTCTTGAACTGCCTGTACCATACTCCTTTCCTGCCAATACTACCAAATTTTGATTTTCTGCTTTATACTTCATTGCCGCTTCATATACTGGCATAATTTCTCCGGTGGGAAAGTGTTCTGTATATCCCCCTTCTATTTCATCTAATAATTGATTACGAAGCCTTACATTAGCAAATGTAGCACGAGCTAACACATGATAATTTCCCCGACGAGAAGGATAGGAATTAAAATTTTTCGGCTGAATGCCTTCTGCTTTTAAATAATGGCCAGCGGGACTATCAATTTTAATAGCTCCTGAAGGCGACACATGATCAGTAGTAACAGAATCCCCAAGCTTTACTAATATTCGGGCATCCGGAACATGAATGCTTTCTATCTTCTCTTTATTAAGATCAGAAAGAAATGGTGGTTTAGCAATGTAAGTAGAAGATTCATCCCACTCGTATTTTTCATTTTCAGGAGCTTTAAGTGTATTCCAATTCTCATTTAAAGTAAAAATACGGTCGTATCTTTTACGAAACATTTCAGGGGTAATGAAAGAGCTTTTGACATGAGCGATTTCTCTTGAGTCCGGCCAGATATTCTTTAAATAGACTGGCTGTCCACTACGATTGAAACCAATAGGGTCCTTTGTTAAGTCAATATTCATTGTGCCCGCTAAAGCATAGGCTACTACCAGTGGAGGAGAAGCCAAATAATTCATGTTGACTTTAGGATTTATACGTCCTTCAAAATTACGATTTCCGGATAGTACGGAAGCAACAGTCATATCATTTGAGGTGACTGCGTCCTCCACTTCCGGTAATAATTCCCCAGAATTTCCGATACAGGTGGCGCACCCGTATCCGGCTAAATGAAAGCCATAGTGTTCCAAATACTTTGTAAGACCAGAAGCATTTAAATAATCCGTAACAACTTTTGAGCCGGGAGTGAGAGAGCTTTTTACATAAGAAGGTTTATGCAGTCCCTGTTCAATGGCTTTTTTAGCTAAAAGAGCGGCCCCAATAAGTACATCAGGATTAGAGGTGTTTGTGCAGCTGGTTATAGCTGCCAGGACTACGTCTCCATGTTTTAAAGTAGTACCTTCTTTACTTAAACGAACTTCTTTTTTGAGCTCGTGCTCACTAAGGCCATAACCTTGAACATTCGCCCCTTGTTTTATAATTTTTTGATATTCTTGTTTTGCCTCTCCAAGCTTTATTTTATCTTGAGGACGTTTGGGGCCTGCTAATATGGATTCAACTTCCTTAAGATTTAGATGCACAACTTCCGAATAAACCGGATCTTCACTATTGTTTGAATAGAACATTTGCTGTTGTTTGTAATATTTTTTTACTAATTCCACGTTTGTCTTTGTATGCCCGATAAAATCCATGTATTCTAGCGTTCTTTCATCTACTGGAAAGTACCCCATTGTTGCTCCGTATTCCGGTGCCATATTCGCGATTGTGGCACGTTCAAATACACTCAGCGTTTCTAATCCAGGCCCGTGAAATTCGACAAATTTTCCGATAACGTCTTTTTGTCGGAGCAGATTAGTAATCGTAAGAGCAAGATCAGTGGAAGTCACACCTTCTTGAAGTTGACCAGTCAGCTTTACACCAACCACCTTCGGAGCAGTAAAGTAAAGAGGTTCATTCAGCATACGTGATTCTGCTTCAATACCGCCGACCCCGTAACCCACCACTCCAAGTCCATTTATCATAGTAGTATGTGAATCAGTACCAACTAAAGAGTCTGGGTAAACAAGGCGTCCCTCACTTGTCTCTTCTTCCACGATAACCTTTGACAAATATTCGAGGTTAATTTGATGCATAATCCCTGAAGAAGGAGGAAACACTCGAAAATTTTTAAAGCTTGATTGTGCCCATTTTAAAAAACGAAAACGCTCATGATTCCGTTCAAATTCTCTTTTTTCATTCAAAGTCCTTGCCTCAGCCACACCCGAATAATCGACCATTACAGAATGATCGACCACTAAATCTACAGGCACATGTGGATTAATTTCACTTGCCTTTGTTGGCAATTCATCACGTAGCATCGCCAAATCTACTATCGCCGGGACCCCCGTGGTATCATGCAGGAGAATTCTATACGGGTTAAAAGCCGTTTCTTCTTGCTCCCCGGCTGCCGACTGGGGCCACTCCATAAGTGCCTTTAAGTGCTTCTCTTTTATTTTTTCTCCATCCACAGCTCTTAGTCCTGATTCCAATACAATCCGAAGGCAAAAAGGCAGATCTTTTATCTTTCCTTTCATTATGTCTTGCAATTGAGCGATATCATAATAAGAATAGCAGTTCCCCTCAAATTTAAATGTGTTTAGAAATTGCGTTTTATTTTTCATACTGACCTCCCTCTAGTCTTTCACTACTAATTGTAGAAAATTTATGAAATAATTAAAAATACTTATTAATTATCTTCTTACATAAACAAAAGTTATTTCATTATATTAGGAAAATCATAGATCATGAATTAATAATTAATTTATTACGACAAACGATTATTTACCAGTGAATTTCGAATATACTCTACAAAAGCCCGCACGATCTTTAGATTCATTTGTTGGTCTTTGTAAATCATCCATGAAGGCCTCAATATGTAATTGTTCTGTTTGTCCCGCAGATCATGGGTGTACAATTCTTTTGCGTTTTCTAAAACCATTTCGGGTAAAATGCTATAGCCGAGCCCCTTTTTAACCATTTCAATACTTGTGTCCGTCTGATTTACCCTCATCGTAGTGAGCGGAAGAGTTTCAAAGTTTTCAAACCACCATTGTTCAATCAAGTCTCTTAACTTGGCATCCGTCTGGTAATCAATTCTTGGCATAGATGGGAGGTGCGATAATGTTATAGGATCAGTACTTGCCACACAAAGACGCTCTTCAAACAATAGTTTTTTTTGTCCCTGCCAGGCGTAATCTCCTCGAATAAAGCTAATATGAACTTCATTAGTATAAGCTAGATTTAACATATCTTTACTCCAACCCGATAAAACTTGAAAATTAACGTTTGGATAGATTGATTTAAAACCCTGAAGCATTTCAGGAAGACGATAACGAGTCATGAAATTGGCTACCCCAATTTTTATAGTTCCTGCATATTCTACATTCAAGTTCCACAAGTTGCTCTTTAACTCATCAAATTCCTTTAACAGTTCTTCAGCCCGTCTAGATAGATAATCTCCTTGAGGAGTGAGCTGTATTCCCTGGGAAGTGCGATACGCTATTTTTATATCATATTGCTTTTCGATGTTTTTAATTCTAGATGTCACAGCTGGCTGGGTCACATACAGTTTGGATGCAATGCTCGCTAAGCTTGTTTCGTTTTTGAAGGCTTTAAGTATCTCCCAATCTTTATTATCCACTCCGCTCCACTCCTTTTAGATCTTCTCTTCCATACTAATGAACAAGTAAAAAAATTTATATAAAAAAACAGAAGCACACTTTCTATCAAACGGGTCTAGATTACCACGTTCTCAAGAAAATGCACTCCTATAAGTACGAGTTTCTATAAACATTCACTTATTTGCTTAAACATTTTTTGAATTTTAAATTCGGTTAAAGGTTAGCTTGGATGAAAACTCAAAAAGGATCGCGTCTCGTTATCCATTCGAAGAACTACTTATTGTTGTTAAATGCTTGATGGATTTTTCTAAAAAAGTTTCACTTCCAAAACTGCCTGACTTTAAAACAATAATCATGTTTTTATCTAATGTCAGGCCAGAGGGCACGCCCGTTTCTATTTCTTCCAACACGTAATTCCCCTTGATTCCTAAAGTACGGGTTACACTTCCAGAAGTGTCTCCTCCTGCTACAATCAATTTCTTTCCATTAGTAATATTGAAAATTTCCTTCGTTAATTGAGCTAAAATTGCAGAAACTTGTTTACTGATTTCCAGCTCAGTCAAACCTGTGCGCTTGCCTTCCTGTTTCGTTTCCTCGACAATTTTTTCTTCGTCACTAGCCTTAATTAGAACATTTTCTCCACGACCAAGTATCGTTACTGCTTCATCAATTATTTTATTTTTTTCTCGTTTTAGTTCATTTTCCTGAAAAAGAAGTCTTGAATCGAAAATAAAAGTAGCCACCCCTTGGGATTGAATATAGGCAGTTTGCTGTTTTGTTTGAGGTGTAAGACTCCCAGCTATTACAAGCACGCCCTTATCATCTTTTAAACCGGTTAATTCATGTACTGGGTGCGTGAATTTTGATTCTTCTAAAAACGCAGGCAATTCTTCTGCGATTGCTGAAGCTCCTCCCCATACTTTGAAGTCCTTTATTGCTTCAGCTATATAAACTAAATCTTCTTGGTTTTCAGCATCTATAATGCAATAATTAGAAGAATTTTTTTTCTGATTAATTTCTCTTATTAGAGCCGCTGGGCCCTGTCTCACCGTAGATAAATTGATAAACGAAACTTTTCTGTTCGTTTGTTTTTCCAGTATTGAGACTAAGTTGGAATCCGTCATGGGATGCACCGGATCTGTTGAAAACGGGGTCTGTTCTAAGAGTGTATTATTAACATAATGACAACCTTCGATAGTCGTTCGTCCGTTTCGTGGAAAAGCTAGTACTGTAATTAAGAAATCTTCTTCCAACGTATCCAGCATAGCATCGAATTCACTGCCAATGTTTCCTCTAAACACAGAACATGTCTTATTAAAGTAGTGGGAACAATTCAAGCTTTTTAATTTTTCAGTTGCTTTCTGTACTTTATGATAAGCTAATTCCTTAACATCCAGCCGACTATCCGTGTCCATGATTAATACATCTACCTGTGGAGGTTCTGGGATCACCGTATCATAGGGCAGGATTTCTACTGAATATCCTTTATTGCTGAACATTACCCCAATGTCATTGGCCCCTGTAGTATCATCTGCTACAACACCTATCATATTGACCTCCCTCCCTTATATCTTTTTTACAATCTCATCAATACTCACTTCTAAACTAGTAAGTATTGGTACGTTTGCTGCTCCCGAATAAGTATCAGAAGCGCGACTCATCGATATTTGAGCCAGGACAACAACATCGCTTGTTTTATTTAGTTTTTCAATACTTTGATGAATCAGCTCATCGTGAAATTCAATACGCCTATCACGCAAAGCTTGAAAAGCTTCCGGTATCACATGGGTATCACATTGGACAGTCCGGTTTCCTGCTTCAGCAAGATTTCTAATAATTGTCTCTGAAGTCACGGCAGCCTGCTCAACAGTGGCTATGATGCCTATACTGTCTCCATAATTTAAAGCATCTTCGAGCATAGATAAATCGGCGTTGACGAAAGGCAACTCGGTGAGCTCTTTTAATTGTTGTTGGTACGGGGTGAAAACGGAGCATACGGCTAAAATACCATCTACTCCACTTTCCTCCGCTTTATTCATGAGGCTGATAAATCTTCGTAACGTGTAAGGAGTCACTTTTCCGTCTTTATTCACCTGGGAGATTAGGCCTTCATCTAAAAAATTAAGGATTTCATAATCAGGTGCCAGTTTCTGAAACCCTTCATTTACGGGATTAAACGAATTGCTTGTAGCGTGAATTAAACCAATGGTCTTACGCATGGTGATTCTCCTTAAAACTCGTTATTTTTCTTTCTTCATCCGCGGTTTGTAATGCGAGTGATGTAAAAAGTCATGGACTTTTGCTGTTGAAACTTCTTGCAATTTTATATCGCTTTTCGATTCGTCCAGACACATACGAGAAGCAATTTCCAGCGTCTCTAAACGCATTAATGCTTCTTTTAACGAATGATCGCAAACCGTTACGCCATGGTTTTTCATAATAACGATCGAGGAATGTTTAGCCTTGTCTGCTACAGCTTCGGCCAGTTCTCGTGTGCCTGGAGGATAGTAGTCCACGTAAGCTATATCTTCTAGATAATACATCGTTTCAATAAATAAATTGGATTTAAGACCTAAGTCAGAACAACCCAACAATGTTGAATAGTACGGGGAAGCATGAAGCACAGCTTGAACGTCCGGCCGGTTTTGGTAAATCCCGGTATGCATGAATGTTTCTTTCGACGCCCTGTTGTCTCCACTAGTTTTTTCTCCGGAAACGGCATTACATTGGACAAACGAATCTGTGGACAGGTCCCCGACTTTTGTGCCTGAAGCAGATATTAAAATCTCTGCTTCATCAACGCGCACGCTAATATTACCGGCAGTCCCCCATACTAAATGTAAGGATTTCATTTCTTTGCCTGTTTGTATTAGTTCATTTTTCCAATCCATTACTTGCTCAGTTCCTTGCCCATCTCTTGCAGCTGGTTGACTATAGCATCTGTAAAAGAAGACGTCGATTCTTCCCCTTTTAAATCCTTGGTCGTCACGCCTTTATCCATGGTGGAAAATATTCCTTTTTCCATATGGGCAGCCATGTCAAACAATTGCTGGTCATTATGTCTGCTTCCCAGCCATTGGAGCATCATGACCGTCGAGAGTAAGATGCCTACAGGATTTGCAATGTTTTGCCCTGCGATATCAGGAGCCGATCCGTGAGCAGCCTGAGCCATGACTTGATCATCATTTGTATTGATGGAAGGAGCTAACCCCAAACTGCCAGCCAGTTCACCAGTCAAATCTGAAAGAATGTCTCCGAACATATTTTCTGCCACGATGACATCGAATTCGTCTATTCTTCGTACTAAATGGGCAGCCATCGCATCAATATGAAAATCGTCTACTTCAACTTCTGGATAATCTTCAGCGATTTCTAAACAAATGTCCTTGAACATCCCTGTACCCAGCTTAATTACGTTTGCTTTGTGTACAATTGTTACTTTCTTTTTACGCTTTTGCGCCATTTCAAATGCTGCTTTCGCAATACGAGTAATCGCTTTACGCGTAAAAACTCCTGTCGATAGAACAACGTCTGGAGTGACCTGCCATTCCCCAGTGCCTAGAGCCATATTTCTATCCGTGTAAAACCCTTCGGTGTTCTCGCGGTAAATAACTAAGTCGGCTCCGCTCGTAATCCCCTGTACACTAGGGATTGCCTTAGTAGGTCGAACATTTGCGTAAAGGTCGAAATAGTGTCTGAGTTCACCGCTCGGATTTCTGTTTTCTTTGTGCTTTTCTGGATAGGAAGCTGAATCGTGGGGGCCCATGATCCACCCATCTGTTTTACTTAAAGCATCTTTAGTGACATCGGGTACTGGGTTATCAAATTCTTCTATCGCCTTCCACCCCATAGGATGGTCCTGAATATCTAATTCAACACCTTGAAACGGCTTAGATGCTTCGTTCAAAATTTTAATTGTTGATTCCACAATTTCAGGCCCGATCCCATCTCCGTACAATGCACCAATGTTGTATCTTTTCATATTAATTTCCTCCTTAAGGAAGTAGTGTTTTATATGTTACTGAGTGATTCTAATTTTGAAAAATACTTATATTAAATGGGAATTCATTAAATTATTTAATACTTACTAAGGGAGTCAAAACTATTCACTTTTCTCTTGCAAATGAGCACGTATAGAAGAAGTATCTTTTAGTACGGCCGCTTCTCTGTCTTCGTCACTTTTAATCTTTTCAGAAGCCAAATGAATAACTTGTTCAATATCGTCTTTAGGAATAATTACTACTCCATCTTCATCTGCGCTCACATAATCACCGGGCTTTACCGTTACGCCTCCGCATTCAATATTAACGTTGATTTTTCCGCGCTTTTCTTTTTTACCAGCGGCTACTGTGCTGCCTTGACAAAAGACAGGGTACTCCATATTAATAATTTCTCTTTGATCTCTAATCACTCCGTTTGTCACTACCCCCCTTACTCCTAGATGCTGGGCCATTTTTAAAATAAAATCTCCGGCTACAGCATGAGTAGTGTCGTTTTGAACATCAATTACTAGTACTTCTCCATCCTCCGCCTCATTGATGGCTCGAAGAACCTCTTTATTTTGTCCCGCTTGAATTTTGACAGTTCTTGCCGGCCCACAGACTTTCATGGCGTTATCTAATGGTTTAATCATATTTTCCATGTGATTTACGCCTTTAAGTCCGTCAGATAAAGCAGTAGTAGGCAATGCCTCTAATTTTGTCAGTATTTTAGTTGCTGTCATATTATTCCTCCTATTTTCAAATAAAACGTTTACGAATTAGGTGAAGAACCCTTCTTTCGTAGTAATATCCTTAACAACAGTGGCAAAAATGCTACGAGTAGTACGATAATGAATAAACCTAAAGTAACTGGTCGTTCCAGTAAAGAAATCGGGTTGTTGTTAGAAACGATCAATGATTGTAACAAGCTGGCTTCAGCGGTTGCTCCTAATACTAGAGCTAATACCACGGCAGCTGGGGAATAGCCATATAATTTCATGCTAAAACCGATAACCCCTGCGATAATTAATACCCAGGTTTCAATCATGCTGGAATTATAACTATAGCCACCGATGACACAAAGTACGACAATTATAGGTACTACTACTCTATAAGGAATATCCAGAAATTTCACAAATAATGGAATAGCTAAAATACTAACTAGAACCAGCATGACGTTCCCCAAATACATGCTAGTAATCATGCCCCAGGCAAATTCAGGATCTTGGGCCATTAACTGAGGACCAGGCTGCAGCCCCCATACTAGAAAAGCGCCTAATAATACAGCTGTAGCACCTGATCCAGGGATTCCCAATGTCAGCAAAGGAACCATTGCGCCTGATGAAGCAGCGTTGTTTCCGGCTTCAGGTGCAACTAGCCCGGCCATTTCGCCTCTGCCAAAGTTCTTAGATCTTTTAGACACCTTTTTTTCTACAGAATAGGAAAGGATTGATCCCAATGTAGCTCCCGAGCCCGGGAGGATACCGGCGCCGAATCCTAAAAGTCCTCCTCGTAAATGGGTAAACTTCGTCGTGGAAAAATCTTCGCGAGTAGGCCAAAAACCTTTACCAAGAAACGGCACTTTAATTTTTTCTTGTTTGTCTGTCCGGTGCAGTCCTGTGTATATGCAATACAGTAATTCACCGATTCCAAATAAACCAATTGCCACTGCTACAAATTCAATCCCGCCTATTAATTCCGGTGAACCGAATGTATATCTTTGCATTCCACTAATGACATCCACGCCTACCATAGAAATAGCAAAGCCGAACAAAGCCGAGATAAACCCTTTTAATTTGTCATCTCCCATCATCGTAGTGAGCAACAAAAGTCCGATTAAAATAATTAAAAAATATTCTGAAGGTCCAAAAGAGCTAGCTATCTCTGCTAATATCGGAGCGAGTGCTGTGATTAAAACTACTCCAATAGTTCCGCCAATAAACGAAGCGATAGCTTGCATCACCAGCGCCGGACCAGCTCTTCCCTGCTGAGCCAAAGGATAACCGTCTAACATGGAAGCTACAGTAGCAGCTTCTCCAGGGGTATTAATTAAGATCGAAGTAATTGTCCCCCCGTACATAGACCCGTAATAAATGCCTGCTAACATAATGATTGCGGTCGTGGTATCCAAATTAAATGTTAGCGGTAACAAAATTGCGATACCTGCTGCTGGACCAAAGCCAGGGAACATTCCGACGACCATTCCTACCATTACTCCAATTAGTAAAAAAACAAGATTAGTAGGAGTAAAAGCTACCGAAAAACCTATACCAAGATTATTTATCCAATCAGCAAACATGGGTTTCTCACTCCTTCCTTAACTCAAAAACCAAAAATTCCCTGTGGCATGCTTGCTTGCAGCCACACATCGAACAATAAAAATAAACTGACTGGAATTAAAATGCTGCAAGCGATATTAACAATATATTTTTTGCGATTCAGGTAAAACAAGGAAACTAACATAAATAACACCATTGAAATAATCCCGCCTAGTATTGGCAAACACGCAATAAATCCAGCGATCAGCAAAGCTACTATCAACATGTCCTTAGGATATTTTGGAGTATCTTCTTGCTCTGATGATGCTTCTTGATCCTCTTTTAATGCTTGTACCTGACGGTCCACTATACTTTCACCTTTGTCTCCCTGATCTTTTTGGGAGAAATCTTTATAAGTATTAATAGCAAGTAAGCAAGTCATAAGACCTCCAATCGTTACTGGAAAGAATCCGGGCCCCGGAGTTGCGCCATTAAAAATCTGGAATTGAACAACCGCCATTATGGTATATATCAACGACACCAAGAAAAAAATTCCAGAAAATACTATTTTCATCAAACTCCCTCTCTTTCTATTCACGTTAGCTTCTCTTTTAGATAACGCTTTCATTTGTATATAAATAGTGTATGATGAAATTAAGCATAAATAAAATATTAAAATTAAATATATTACCATCAATTTTTTCTATTAAAGGAGTGTACGTATTGAATTACAAAGATTGGCGCATGTTAGAGACTTTATTGCACGAAAAAAATATTACAAAAGCTGCTGAAAAACTGTACATCTCTCAACCCTCTATGACCTATCGGCTCAAGCAATTGGAAAAGGAACTCGGAGTAGTAATTCTTCAAAGGAGCCGTTCCGGCATCGAATTTACAGAACAGGGAGAACATTTGGTTCGTTACGCTCTCGAAATGTTAACCAGGTATCGTGATTTAAAAGAAGATTTATGGAATATGGATGAAAACACGGTTGGCACCCTTAATCTGGGTGTGGCCCGGGCGATAGCTATTTACAAGTTGCCCCAATTACTTAGTGAATTTAAGCGGCTTTTTCCTTCTGTTGATTTCACTGTCCGTACCGGACTTAACCCTGACCTTATTCAATCTGTTTATAATCAGGAGTTTCACATAGGAATTGTTCGTGGCGACCATCATTGGGCCGAGGAGAAGGAAAACTTATCTGAGGAAAACATCTGTGTTATTTCTGCTTCTCCGTTTCAGTTTGACGACTTGCCTTCTATCAATCGCATTAGTTATCAGACTGATCCCTCTCTCATTATGATTATAGACAATTGGTGGAAAAATAACTTTATGCTGCCAACCAAGACTACAATGCATGTAGGAAATATGGAAATAGCCAAGCGCATGGTAAAACATGGTCTTGGCTATGCTATCGTTCCTGATATAGTTATTGAAGACCAGGACAACTTTTATATCCATAATCTTAAAGATCAAGACAATAATTATATTAAATGGACCACATGGTTATTATATAAATCAGAATATTATAAGCTTTCCACAGTACGAGAATTTGCAAGGTTTGTGACTAAAAATTTTTACGTCTAGATATTTCTACTGTAATAATTTTTTTGGGTTTTCTACCGTCATATGACGGATTTGTTCATAAGAAATTCCATTTTTATGAATGTAGTTTAAATAATGTTCCATTGCTTGATGCCACTCTGGATTTTCTATTTGACCGCTGTCACTTGAAATTATAGTTGATTCTACCCCTACTTCTCTAATAGCTGAATAGTTTTTTTCTAAATTTAATTCATATTTTCCATTGCCAACAGGCTGGGCATACGTTCGCTCAAAATAAACTTCTGATTCTGCTAATAATCGCCGTTGATCATTGATCGATAAATTAACAGCGTAAAATTCTGGGTGTGTAATGATGATTTTTTGCACGCCTTGAGCTTTCGCCTCTTTGCAGACAGCAAATATTTCTTCTCTGGATATGTGCCCTGTAGCTAAAATAGCGTTGTGATTCGCAATTTCTTTTAAGACGGGAATCAATTCCGCTTTCACTTTCCCTTGTTCAGCAACCGTTATTCCATCGCCTTGCTGCTCATAATTGCGGTGATTTTTAGCAGAAACGGTAGGCAGCCAAACAATTTTTGCACCCAAAGTTAAAGCTGCTGAAACCGCGTTAACATTTAATCCTCCGACAAACTCATTTAATGTGATACTTCCAATAAAAAAATTACTATTAAGCGACTGATTCACAAGCCACGCTCGATCCATCGTAGGAAAATAATGCGATTTTAAAACAATATGTTTTGCTCCTCTTTTTTTCGCTTTTTCAGCGAGACTCCAATCGGTGTGTGAGCGTTCTCTAATATCTGGAAACGAATGTACGTGAAGATCGATGATGCCATTTAATAAATTCATTATTTCTCCCCTCTTATTCACAATATATTTGTACTGATTTGGATAATATGTAGAACGGATATTTAGTAACATATAAAATAATACCCTTCTTAGATCATTTTTTCATTAAAAACTAAATGATTAAGAAGGGTATAAGCATGGAGATTAACTTCTAGCTATATAAACTTTTTAATGTAACAGTCTAATACAGGTTTATTTACTCTCTTCTTCTATTACTCCTGTTTCAATAAGTGTATTTTCGAATTCAGCGTGCGTTTCGTCTAAATATTCTTTAAAATCTTCTCCCCACAGCAGGTTTTCATTCAAGTTATTCTTTTCAATGTACTCATCAAAGGCCTCAGATTTAGTTACTTCTTTCATGGCTTCAATCCAATATTCTTGTTCTTCCTCCGAAACGTTCCCAGGTAACATTACTCCACGCGGCAAAGAAAAAGTAAAGTCATATCCCGCTTCTTTAAAAGTCGGTACTTCGTCTAAGCTTTCACTTCTTTCCTCTCCGGAATATGCTAACGCTTTCAATTCGCCTGATTCAATTTGACCTAGAATTTCATTAGGCTCTGCTACCAGTGCATCTATGCTATCAGAAGTTAAAGATGTTGTTACTTGACCAGACTCTTGATACGGAGTGTAGTCAACTTCTATCCCTGCTTCTTGTTCAAATAAAGCAGTTACTACTCTTCCGGGTCCTACGGTTCCTGTACTTCCAACGCTTAGATCTTCTTCTTTAGCTGCTTCGGCAAATTCTTCGATAGTATCATATGGAGAGTCTCCGGCTACAGCAAATAACGACTCGTCTGAAGCTAATAAACCGACTGGAGTAAAGTCCTCATAAGACCAGTCTGTATCTGCAGATAATGGGGTGGCAATCATGTTGCCACTAGTTGCTGTTAGTTGGTATGGATCTCCTTCTTGTTGTTTAAAATAGCTCCACCCTTGGGCCCCGCTTCCACCTTCACGGTTTTCAACTACAATGTTTTCCGGATAAATTTCTTCTTCTTGAAGAATGTCTACGACAGTCCGAGACATTAGATCATTACCCCCGCCTGGGCCGAACGCTACCGTCCACTCCGCTTGCTCATTGGGAAAATCATTTGAAGAACCACTTGAACTCTCTCCTTCTCCTTCTCCACTCCCACAAGCTGTTAGACCGATCACTGAAATCCCCAATCCTAATCCTACTGTTAACCGTTTAATGTTTCTTTTCATCCTTTCTCCCCCTCTTGTAAGCGTTATCAAATATTGAATACTCTAATCATAGGATAGTTTTTACAATTAATAAAATATTTATTTTTAATTGGATTCAATCAATATTTTCTATCATACGATTAAAGCACCTTTTCTCGAAAATCTATCGGCGAGTCTTAACAATGCGGAAGCCTGCCCGGGCCGAGAACAATTACAATAGGTAAAATACGACGTATCTCTGATGATCGAATCAACTACATAGGTTCTTGTGGAGTTAACCATCCACCCTTTCGTGGAAGACCACCTACAGTTAGTAGATGCTTCTTTACCTTAAGAAAAAGATCCAGTTTTAAAGATCTGATGTTGATGATAGAAAAGCCTGCAACTCATGTCCGGTTTTTTATGACCTTCTCCATCACGGAGAATATGAATAAACAACCATAATGGAATTTAACGATGGAGAGGATACGAATAGCATGCAAAGGGTGTTATGTAACGTGTTGGAGAGCTTTCCGCAATTCGATCCCATATGCTTATTCATCGGATGGAGAAACGAGTCGAAGAATTAGAAAAATGGTCACACCAAGATCATACGGATAATAAGGCTAAAGATACGTCATGAAAGAATGGAAAGTACAATCATTGGTAGGCGTATTAGCTACTACCATTTACTTAGCTATATTTAATTTTAGGTTATTATCTTTTCTTATTGAAGTAGTAATCACTATAGCAGTAGTCATTCCAGTAGCAGCATGGGAAAGTAAGTTCCTTGAAGCCCTTAAAGAAAAGAGTTGAATATAGAGGCATAAAAAGAGAGCGCATTGGGCATCCTCTTTTTGTTAATTCATAAGTTTTATTGGTGCTTATTACGCCAGTAAGAATAGCTCCTATTAAACATAATCGAAATTATCAGTAGTTATTTACTTAACACAAGTGTGTCTTGTATGTCTTCTTTAACCTATCGAAATCGACATGAAAAAATTGCCGCAACAAAAAGAGACCTCAATATGTGCTAAGGCCTTAAGAAAGATTTATTATGCAAATTGTAAGAATGTTTGTTTTTTTAGTTTCACCAATGGTCAACATAGCTTTATCAATCTTGTCTAATATCCAAAAAAGCCATCTTTATTTATTTTCCGCTTCGGTACATTTTGATTTTTTATATAAGCAGATACAGTGTCTACCATTGATTTCGGCCCAGCGATAAAGTAATTACCTCTATTTTGATACAGGGTGATGAATTTATCTATCTCCTCTTGAAGGTGATTTCTTGAATCAAGGTACTTTACATTCATTACATTATCATCAGTCATACCATCAAGTTCATCTTTAAATATATAAAGTTTTGTACTGTCCAGGTAAAGCAAGTTTATTTGTTTTTCGTCCGTATTCCCTTCTTGAATTATTTGTTTTAAAATCGCCCGGTACGGAGTAATCCCGATTCCTCCTGCAATGAAGAGAGTCGGGAGAGTGTCCTTCAGGTAAAAAGACCCTACAGGCCCGCTCATTTTAATGTTCATATCTGGTTTTAATTCCAGTAACGCCTGTTTAAATTCACTTGGTTCTTCCCTTATCGTCGTGGTTATTTTTACTACCTTTTCTGCCGGTACCGCTGACAATGTGAATGGTTTAGTAGGATTTTTTACTTTTTTATGCATAATAGTAAACAAACCATGCTGGCCTGCTGTCCAAGTTAAGTCGTGTGGTTTTTCAAATAGAAAGGAGTACACTCTTTCAGACTCCTTGTGCCTTTCTATAAATGATAATTCCCTCTTTTTAAATACAGATGTCATATCTTTTAATAAATTCATCCTGCTCCCTCCTCTAAATCTTTTAGAAGCTTTCACGCAGTTCCAAAGGTGCTTATATTATTTTATTTCCGCCAAAAAGTGGAACAATGGGCCTTATCCCAAATATTAAAATCGATTATCTTTTCCAGTAGTGAATAGTCCATTTGACTATTCCAGGGGATTCGAATAAGTTCCTTTGTATACTCGTACCCCGCTTCTACGATATCCTCCTCGACATGAGCAATCGCCACTTTCTCCGGAGCAACAGCCAAGTGTTTTTTAGATACACTAAATCCGATAATAAATGTTCCGTGATCGGTAAACATTGGCTGATCCCATTTCATTTCTGTTTCTAAATCAGGGTATCGGGTTTTTATCCAGCTGAAAACTTCTTCCACTCTTTTCTGACGCGAGGGGTCATCAATTTCTTTTAAAAATGCGGGAAAATCAGTCATGTTCTTTCCTCCTAAAATAATTTTTTCTAATAATTAAGGACACAACCTAACTCTCTTCTTTTTCATTTAACATGGTTTTAAGCTCTTCCACTTTGTATATCCATCCATTTTTCGCCCCATGGAATGCTTGCCCTGTTTCGTCAAATCCAGTCTGTTCAAGATGAAGGTGCGTTTCCCCATCCTCTTCTGCCAACGTCCAGGTAACAATGGTATCTATTGGCCCCCCTACCCAGGTATAGGACAACTTATAGGGTTCGTCCACTACTAAAACTTCACAGTCCACCACTAAATCTATTTGCTCATTCCGGAATTGGCATTTGTGGCCAACCACTGGTTTGAAATTATTTTCCATAACCCACTCTGAAAGCATCTCAGATTTTGTTAACGCCTTCCATACCTTTTCAATGGAATTTGATAATTGAAAATCCAATGATAAATCAGCCATCGTTTATTCCTCCTCTAATAGTTTTTTTAAGCTTTCTACATTGTCATTCCAAAATTTTTCATAATAGGAGAGCCAATCTTTAACTTCCTTCAGTGGTTCTGCATTCATGCGGTACCTTGTTTCTCTGCCAACTTTACGGTCAAGCACAACATTGGCTTCTTTTAGAATACTCAGGTGCTTGGAAACTGCCGTTCGCCCCATTTGAAAATGGCTGGTTAATTCGTACAGAGGTAACTCTCTTTCATCTGCCAGCAGACGTATTAATTTACGTCTGTTGGGATCAGCTATGGCCATGAAAACATCACGGTTTAATTCTGTATTCAATAGTCTCATCCCCCATATTAAAACGACACCATTTAGTGTCTTTATTATACGACACTAAATGGTGTCTTGTAAACATACATTCTTAAGTATCATGGAAGAATTAGTCCTCTAAATTCTCATTTAACATCAAATATGTATTTCCAAAACTCTTGACTTTTAGACGAAAAACACCCCATTTTCAGAGACAAAAATGGGGTGTTTTTCGTCTAAAAGTTCATTTGCAAGGACGTGTACAATATCTAACAAGCTTTTGAGCATGCGAAAGGGGAATAAGCGACATAACGCATTAGATACGCACGATCATCCATTTTTTACCATGATTTCATGCCCTAGCAGCTATGGCATGAGAGAACCGAGAGTGTATTCTTTGTTGTCGTGATTGAAAACGAAAAAAGTGTAACTCCGGAAGGACGTTTGTTTATGGAATGGCTACGTGTTCTGGGGGTGGGATCGATGAGATATTTGATGTTCTAAAAAGACCCTGTTTCAATATCACCTGATTTTTCATATGTTGCTATGATAACTCCTTTGGTGCTCAGGACACATTCCTTCACATTAAATGCAGCGGGGATTGTTCCTGAAGCCAACAAGCGTTTTCCACTCCCAAGAGTGATTGGGTATATTTTGAGCCAAAGCTCATCTATTAGATCATTTTCCAATAACGTCTGAACAAGTTGACTGCTACCGTGAACTTGCAAATCTGGCCCTTCGTCGCTTTTAAGCATTTTTATTTGTTCCACGATATCGCCGTTGATCGGCAAAGAGTTTTTCCAAATATCCGTCTCATTTGGAAGAGGGCGAGTAGTCACGACATATTTTTTGACTTCGTTGATCATATTACCCGGGTCAATCTCTGGCCAATTAGCTGCAAAAATATCGTAGGTTTTTCTTCCGAGAAGCAATTCGACATTTGTTCCCATTTGTTTATCCATTTCTGTCTCAAGAATCGCATCCCAATACGGGACAGACCAGCCTCCATAAGGAAACGAATTAATCGAATCTTCTTCTGGACCTCCAGGTGCTTGCATGACGCCATCGAGTGTTATAAAAGATAAAACAATGAGCTTTCTCATTTGAACACTCTCCTTTAGGTTAATGTAAATTAACTATAAAAGGCTTTCTATAAAACGACAAGGTCCCAATGCTACAAAAAAATTTCATCCCATCAATGTATGAGAGCACCGAGAAAAAGATTAGCAACGATTGCTAGTATTTCAACTTTCAGGAAACTGAAACCCGAGGTTCGGCATTCAGTGGGTATCATAGATAAAAAAAACACGCACAACATAATGGATTATGAATATGTGCATATCTAAAACTTCAGGAAAACAAAGCCTTTCTTCAAAACAACTAATCCCCAATACTAGTTGTCATTGAAAGTAATCAACTTAAAAAGCGAGAACTATAGTGTTAACACAACGGCCCTTATCGGAAGTTCGATGCTCATAAACTATAAGGCGTTATCCAGGATTCAGAGTATATCGCCGCCCCTAAAGGACCTAAAGAGTAAACGGCTCGCCGTTCCTATATGAGGAGGAAGGTTTTTATCATGATTATACTATGTGCAATTGATTAAATAATATAAAATTACATTTACTAATACGTAAACGTTTCAGTAAACAAATATAATAATGTAATACACTTATAACTATAAAATTAACATTCTTTTTTTGCCTGCTTCTTAGAACATCTATTTTAGTGATTTTCTTGTCTTCAATCTGGAATATTTTTTAATTAAGGTTATCCATCGCCAAACGGTTCTCTCCGACTCTTCTCTGTCATGATGATGTTTCTGATGCACGAATCCAGCGATTTCTTCTGATTGGCTAACGCTACGTTTGTGACCTTATTACTTTCTAGATTGTTCACTTCAAATGAGCATTTCTCTTTAACTTTCTTCAATATCCATTTTATCTTATTCAAACTTAATTTAATTTTTACATTTACGTAAATGTAAAATGTTTAATAATATTTGTTGTGTTTTCCAATATGAACTAGCAAATCTTTAAATTGTTCGCAGAACGCCTGACAGCGTATTTGAATAGTTTTGTTATCTATAATAAATTTTAATTAAATAAACATAATCGTAACAGTTTCATGAATATATTATGTTTACTTTTATTTTTCATAAATAAAAACAGTTTTTGTTTATGTAATATACAAGCCTAAGATACATTTTTACATAAAGACTATCATTTAATCATGGCTCCTTTTTGTGTAATAGTTCGAAAAATGTAATAACCAAAAATTATGATTAACCGCATAATCAATTCATAGAAAAAATAAATCTTTGCTTACTCTATGATATTTACAGTGCAGACAATGTAGGTTTTTAGTATTTTGCCTATGATTTACATAAACTAAAACATTTATGTAAATGTAACAAAAAATTTAAACATTTATTGTATTCCGACTCCTCGATATGTAATAGTTCGAGAAAAATAACTCGCTAAAAAAAGACTCCTCAATGTGTAATAGTTAGACTCCCCTAATTGTAATAGTTACTCCCTCATGTGTAATAGTTGACTCCTCGATATGTAATACTTCACTCCTCAATGTGTAATAGTTAGACTCCTCGATGTGTAATAGTTGACTCCTCGATATGTAATACTTCACTCCTCAATGTGTAATAGTTCAACTTTGAAACCCTTGGTATGAGTCAAATACAGTCCTCCCCAATCATTAATCATTGTTAATTAGTTGTTAAATAAATAAACGATGTAAACAACAAGGGAAAATTAAAACGTTTGCTGTTATCTTTCTTAACTATTACAAAAAGAGGAGTAGACAGAAAATACACCCATTAACTATAATTAACTTACTAATAAATGGGAGGAATGAAACGGCATGGTGAGTGAACAAATGAATTTACCTGGAGTCTCCGAAATATCACCCGACCATACAGTCACCCAATCCAATGATCTCATCATGTCCCGTCAGGATCTCACTATCCAGGAACGTCGAATTATTTATGCCTTCGCTTCGTTGATACATAAAGAAGATAACGACTTCAAAATCCATAGAGTAAAAGTAAAAGACATTGCCGATATTCTTGGTATTCAGACAAAAAACTATTATCGAAAAGTTCAAGAAATAGTGGTCGGTCTGCAGCAGAAAGGCGCATACATCCAAAAAGAAAGATCAGAACTGTACGTGAACTGGGTAGCTTCCAGCGAGTATTTCCACGGCCAGGGCTGCGTGGAACTGGAGTTTTCACAGAAAATGAAACCGTATTTGCTCGAGTTGAAACAACGGTTCACTCCGTTTAAATTAAGAAACGTGCTTCGTTTGCGTAGCGAGTACTCTATGCGCATGTATGAACTGTTAAAAAAAGACGAATTCCGCAAACAGGTGAGTTATTCCATTCAAGATCTTCGACAACTCTTGAATATTGAAGAAGGAAAGTACGAACCTTATGCAAATTTTAAAAATCGAATTCTCAAAAAAGCACAGGAAGAACTGGGAAGTTATACTGATTTGACGTTTTCGTATGTAGAAGTCAAAGAAGGACGAAAAGTAGCCGCTCTTACTTTTACGATCCAATCCAATGACAAATACGTTGAACATGTGATTGAGGAAAACGATAATAGTGAGATCATTCAGCTTTTAACAACCTATGGTATTGATGAAAAGCAGGCCAAAAAACTATTAAAAGAACACGAAAAAGATAAAGTCATTCGAAATATTGAACATATCGCTTCTCAAGATGAACGTCAGTTTCATAATTTGGCTGGAGTATTGATGGATGCGATTCGTAAAGATTATGCGGCCAGCCAAACAATGGTATTCGAATCATCGATGACTGATATTAAAAATGATGAAAATAACCTTCCCGAATCTAAAAAAACAAAAATGATTGTGAAAGACCTTATTAAAAAATATTCCGGAAACAACGGTGGGCCAACACCCAACTGGATGATTGAAGAGGAATTAGAAACACGGCTAAAAGAGCAAGGATATTCCAATGACCAACTTGAACGTATAAAAAATCGCTGGCTTCCTTATGTAACGAAATAAGCGATAGACAAAGGCTTCCGGGAGATGCACCCCCGGAAGCCTTTGTCATACTTAATGCTGATCTTATGTAAGTAAATAGAAATGACACAAACTGAAACGTTTCAGTTTGTGTCAAAGTTTACGTTTTACCGATTTTGTTTTATTTCTTTTATTAAATTTTCCAGGGCATAATTAATAGCTTGCGTTTTGAAACCTTTGCCCTGGCCTTCCGCAAGGCGATTAAATTCTTCCAGCAGATCTTTTCGAATCAAGAACGTCCCTCGTTTATGGGTGTCTTCGACTTTCTCCTTCTTTTGCCCAAAATTAGACCAAAAGGTTTCTTCTGAATTTTCTTTTTCCTCAGGAACTTCATTTTGTTCTTCTTTTGTTTCATTTTTCTCTGGCGTTTCCTGGTGGTCAAAAAACATATTAGCTGGAGAAGGTCGTTGATTACGCTGTGTCATATTTTGGAGTACTTTATCTGTTCCTTTATTGGTTTGTTTTTTCGGTTCCGACACGTTCCATCAACTCCTTTACAAATGATTTATGGTAACTGAATGCCTGATTTGCTTCTGAGTTATTGACGAGTCCATAAATAGGAAGGCGCCCGGTTGTCGCTCTTCGGTGAATGACTGTATCAAAAACATAATTAGGGTATTCGTTCTCGATTAATTGAATCATGGCCTGAGAGTCCACCCGCTTGGCGTCTGCGAGCGTGCGCAAAATGCCTGCGATTTCGAGATCGGGATTTAGTCGTTCTTTTGTTGTCATGACAGTATCAATAAAGCGGGGAACCGCCGAGTAACAGAATTTGCTAGTTTCAAACATAATTACGACGTGTGTAGAAGTACTCAACGCATTGATCGTCTGCTCCGAGAGAGCCGGAGGGGTATCGATAATGATAAAATCATAAAACGTATGTACGGGCTCTAGGGTACGATGAAGCGCAAGTGAACGGTTGCCGTCATACTCCTGGTACAAAAACTGGCCAATCGTTGCTAAATAGTCATCAGAAGGGAGGAGGTGCAAGTTCTCGCTGATTCCTTTAATGTACGGCCTGGCATCTTGCTCTTTGATCGCCTCTAATACAGTTTCATTTTCAAAATCTGAAAGATCATCGATACCTGAGATAAACTGTGTTAGGTTGCCTTGGGAGTCCATATCCACACAAAGCACTTTATAGCCTGCCTCAGATAACAGGTACGCAGTCACTCCGGACGTCAGTGTTTTTCCGACACCGCCTTTTTGAATACCGAATGTAATAGTTGTCGTCATCGTGTCACCCCGCTTATGTAATTGTTTCTATTAAAAGTATACATAATCTAAAATGTAAATGCCATAGATTATTGAAATTTAAATGTTTCAATAAACTAAAAAGTTTACGTTTCAGTTTATTGAAACTTAATGATGTTTCCTTCAATATCACTGTTTAATTAAAGGAACGATCTAAATAAAAGTAACGTCTTAAGAAACAAAAAGGGAAGTTTTCAGCATTTTGATGAAAATATGGACAACCTCCTTTGTTATATGTGATGTTATTTATTTTTGTCTCTATCCGATTGTTCTAATGCATACTGTAATAAATAAATGATTGCTTGAGTACGAGTTTGAAAACCTTTATCTTTTTTAAACTTATCAATTCGTTCTAATAATTCCTTAGGGTATCGCATATTAACAATTTGGGACAAAGGAAATTCCTCCTGGTTATTGTGTATCTTTTTAATACACGTTACAATTACTGTGTATTATTATAATATACGATTGTTTTTCATGAAACAACTCTTTGAAATTTTGTAGAGCATAAGTTTCTGCTATTACAAAGTCTAACTTGTGAAGCAGATCGTCTATTGTTATTCTTAATGTTATATATTGTAAGTTCAATTTTAAGATTTACATTATTAAAAAATGATACATGAAAAAATCCCTGCTCATAGTATCCGGTTTGGCCGCCAAGGTACTATAAACAGAGATCCCTCCAAAACTATCTTTAAAATCAGTTTATCATAGGGAATTAAAATTTTGAACCTTTTGCTAATTTTGCACACTGTTTTTAAAGCTTGTTACGAAAAAGTGTAAGGCAGTGGTGTCTGGACTTACATCTTGTTCCTCTTTCTTGGAAGTCTCTAACAGGGGTTTTTAGAAGGAGGATTTTTATATGAATGCAGTAATTCAATTCGAAGGTACTATTTATGAAAATGGCTATGGATTAATAGCTCAAAAAGTTATGCGTGACAAGACACTACCAAAGCAATCAAAGCTTATCTATTCCTATATGTGCTCCTTTGCTGGGACAAATGAGAGTGGGGAAAGGACAGCTTTTCCTAGTGTCAGTTTGCAGTGTGATGAACTAGGAATGTCAGAAGATACATATTACAAATGGCGTAAGTACTTAATTGAGCTTGGATATATTCGAATCACTCGTCAACGTACCAAAGGTGCAAAATTCGATCGAAACATATATTCAATTTTAGCTGTTCCAAAAGAGCCTTCAAAAGAAGAAATCATTCCATACCCTAAAAATTCGGGTGTGGATCCGTACCCTGAAAAACCGAGAACGGATAATCCAAGTACCGAAAATTGGGGTACTAACAGTAATAACTTGAACAATAATAGCTTTAATATTAAGAAACAAAAAGAAACACTAAAAGAAACGAACTTAGAAAATTATTATTTTAGTCAAATCTCTACTGATAAAGAAAAAAATAAAGAAGAATTACTGAAATCTAGTTTGAACTCTGTTGTTCCGGACAAAATCTTTTATATATTAGATACTTTTAGTGATTCGTATCAAGAATTATATGATTGGATTGGTATTTTATTTAGGGCTAAAGCTCAAGTAGAAAAGGAGTTTAATCAATTATTTTTATTAGAAAATAACGAAGAAACACTTCTCGCTATTCTTCAAAATCCGATTAGAAATATAAAAACCAGCACTAAAATAAAAAAACCGAACGACTATTTGTTTATCACTATCAAAAGTGAAATAGAAGGACACATAGCTTCTCAAAAAAGATTAAAAACTAAAGACAATATAACCTCATATCAAAAGGAAAATATAGTTACAACTTCATTCGATAATACTAAAGCTTCTTCAAATTTAGAAAAAGAGAAGGAGCAATTCAAAGCAATGTTAGCTGAAAGAAGAAAGAACAGTTAAAGCTCTAGGCTTTAATTAGAATTAATATATAGTTAGGATGAGCGAACTCATGATACCGAAATGGATCGACACTTATGCGTTAAATCAACTTCACCGTGTCAAAAGTGAAGATTATCAATACGCCCCTCCTAAATATGTGCCAACACAGGAAGAGCGAGAAACGTTTTATGCTGCTGCCGAATTGGATCTTTCGTTTAACTTTCATCCAAATAACAATTATTTAGAAGGTACATTTCAAGCTCAAAGTAATGATAAAGCAGAGCATGAAGAAAATCGAATTTTATCTGGAGAAGCGTACTTAAAACATGTTTCAGCACCGAACGTTGTATTTGTTCATGGATGGCGAGCTGATTCTCATGATCGTACGAAAAGTATTTTTCACAAGACGTTTCAAAAACAAAATTGGAATATGTTTTATTATTGTATGCCGTACCATTTAGAACGAGAACCTGGGATTTCTTCTTACAGTGGAGAAATGATGATTTCTGCTAACGTAGCTCGTACAATCGATGCGGTACAACAAACCATACAAGAACTCCGGGGATTAATACGTTGGTTGAAAAAGCATCACGGAGGGCCGGTTATTGTTGTGGGGATTAGCCTAGGAGGGTTTATTTCCAATTTATTGGCCACATTGGAAGAAGAAATTGATGTCTTAGTATCGGTTTTTTACGCTAATCGTATGTCATACGCTATTTATCATACGACAGCTGGCAAGTATATTAAAAAAGATTTAGAAGACCATGGAGTAACATATGAGGAATTGGCTGATTATTGGCGTATTATTGAGCCAAGTGAAAATGCACCGAAAATATCTAAGGAGAAAATCTTACTCATGAGTGCGAAATATGATCAATACGTAAGTAATCAGGATGCAGAGGTATTATGGGAAGCCTGGGGGCGCCCAGCACGATCGATATATAATAGTGGTCATGCGGGATTTGTTTTTAAGAAGCACACTATAGCGAAAGAAACCAAGGCATTCATTCAACACTCTATAGGATTTCAATAGCATGGTGGTATTAGTCGTCTTGCTTTGGCTCATGGCGTTGGTGTTGATCGCTGTTTATCCTTATAGTGAAACGACACGATGGGCTGCTTCGATTGGGTTTGGTGGGGGAGCTGGCGGTTTAGCTAGTGTTTTAGGATCGGGTACAGATCGATCTACTTATGTTCTTATTGCTGACAGTATCTTGAGTTCGTTAGGTCATTTTTGGACACCCGTAGCTGTGTTAATGTTCGCGCTTATTTATAGCGGAATGCTCAAGCAACGAAAACAGAAGACGCTTTGGACATTCCTTTTCCTTCTTCCCGCCATATCCATGCTATTCACTACCAAAATTTATCCTGATTTTTTACTGAATCATCAATTTTTTGCCGTTTGGGTTACTCCCTATGTTTTGGTTTGCAACGGTTTGCTTGTTTACGCTGCATGGAAAGAAACACGGTTATCGATTAAGAAACAAAAATTATTAACAGCTATTATTATCGTTCCTATTCTTTCGTTTGCACTCGTGACAAATATTATTCTAGAAGCTATGAATATTTCAGGTATGTGGCGTTACAATACCTATATCATTGGATTTCAATTTGTATTGTTTTGTATATTTGTTGTTAAATACGGATTTCTCGGTGTTCAAGTACAATTCGTACAACAATCACGAGGTGTTCAAGCTCAAAAATCCGGTACTTCACTATTTAATCATGCAATCAAAAATGAAGTGAGTAAATTGGATTTAATGGCTAAGCAAATTGATCGAGAATTCCTGCCAGGAAACCAACAGAAAAACCTTCAAATGATGCAGCAAACGACCCAACATCTACGTGAATTATCACAAAGAGTACAAAGTAAATTAGATACTATTGAGCTACGCAGAGAGAATTTCGAGCCACATCTGTTAATAGAGGCAGCTCAAAGAGAAATCTTGTTAGCAAACGATAATATCGAGGTCCATACTCGCATTCGTGCTGAACATTCGTTTTATGGCGACCCTGTGCATATTCAGGAAGTCATTAATAACATTGTTAAGAACGCTAAAGAAGCATTACAAGGAAGTGGAAATATAAATATCGAGGTGTATGAGTCTAGAAAGTATATGGTGCTAGACATTACAGATAATGGACCAGGTATGGATAAAATGGAAAGCCAGCGAGTAATGGATCCGTTCTACTCGAAAAAACAGCAGACGGAAAGCTATGGATTAGGGTTAACTTATTGTTTCAATATTATGCAGCAGCATGGCGGGGACATAACAGTTCAAAGTCAGAAAAACCGTGGAACTACCTTTTCGTTATGGTTTCCAAAGTCCAAACATGCTTGGTTTTCATTTGGTAGAAGCAGGAGGTGGAGTAATAGTAATGCCCCAAATACGAATAGCTATCATTGAAGATGATCTTATATGGTCAACGTTGCTCTCGAAATACTTAGAGCGCCAAGAAGGGATGCATGTCTCAAAAATTGCCAAGACTTATGAAGAAGCGTTGGCCATAGATACCAATCAAATAGATGTTGCTTTAATTGATCTGGCTTTAGATATGGAGCAAGAAGATTTACAAGGGTTGAAGCTTACGAAAGCATTTCGAGGACGATCATTTAATAATTCAATTGTCCTAACATCTTGGGACGATGAAGAAACGATAGATGAGGCGTTCCAAGCTGGAGCCGTAAATTACATTACAAAAAATTCTTATGAAGACTTACCAATGATGATTCAAAGTGTTTATGCAGGTAGACCTCTTATTCACGGGGATTCAGCACAAACTTTATTAAATTCTTATCGTCAAGAAAAGGAGATGCGTGATCTAACGCCGCCAGAGAAGGAAGTTTATACGCTTCATCAGAAGGGTTGCACAAAAAGAGATATTGCCCAAAAGCTTATTAAATCTCCTGAGACAATAAAAATGCAACTTCGTGAAGCAAAGAAAAAGGTCAAAAAAGTCAAAAGCTTTTGATAATCTAAATACGATTAGTAAGCGACTAGAACGAAAGGGAGGGTTATCATTTTAACCCTCCCTTTCCAGGCTGTCGAGAAAGTCTCCTTTCTCGACAGTTTTTTTGTAGGCAAGCGCCCCGAAGGGTCGTATACTAAAAAGAAAAGGGGCGATATCGCCATGCTTGGCAAAG
>NZ_JBQLID010000023.1:0-29842 GCF_056034405.1 Marinococcus sp. LNHM4E3-1
TATTGATGGCAACCATCGTATTGTTTCTAGCTATAAGCGTAATGAAATTTTTTTCCCATTATACTTATTAGACCCACCATATCATTACCCGTGTTTATTAAAAGATATTGATCGCTTCCTAGTTAAAATACGTTTCAATGTTATGCAGTTATATAACATGAAAATACAAATATCTGAATGGCCGAAAACAGGTCAAGACCAATTTTTAAAGCACCTAGATCGAGTATTAATGCCAATTGAAAATCTTTTAAGTTCTAAGGAAAATTAATTTATAAAAAAATGCTGCTAATTTTAGCAGCATTTTTTTAGTTACTTGAACCTAAAGAGAGAAATATAGTAAAATGATATTATAATAATTTGGAGGTAAAAAAATGGTAGCTAAATCTAATGAATATGCTCAACAAACAATTAAAGTAGATCACGAAACTAAAGATTTAATTTTATCTTTAATGAGTATTAAAAGAAGAGAATATAGAAGAATGAATGAATTAGTCCGTGATTCTATACAACTTTATGCTGACACTAAACTTACCGAGAATGAAAAACAAACTCTGCAATCTTTATTAAGTTCTGATGAAAAGTGAAAAACATGTGCCAACATAACAATGAACAAACATTGAATAAAGAAAATTTGGAATCTCAATTAGATCGTCATTTAGACTGGATTAAAGCTTGTGACACTAAATCCTCAATCATCTTAGGTGCTATAGGAATTTTCTTAAGTTTGTTTGGTAACCAATATTTTTTTCAATTATTAATTATGTTGTTAGGCAGTTGGGTTTTTCAAATATTATTTTTTATTAGTGGAATTGCTTTTATATACGGCCTGTATTCTTTAATAAGAGCCTTAATCCCTTCACTAAGTTTAAAAGCTAACACCTACGGTGAAGTTAACGTTGATGATTCTTTATATTTTTTTGAGAGCATAGGACGTTTAGAAATTGATAAATACAAGGAGAGAGTTTTTGAACGTGATTGGAATACGGAATTCGACGATCTGCTAACACAAATATATGTTAATGCAAGGATAGCCAAGGATAAATACAAACATTATAAAAATGGAGTCATATCTTCTTCAATAGGAATAGTATCAACGGTGATTTTTTATATAATAGGTATTGTATCAATTGTAAATGGGTGGTTTTAAGTATGGAAGAGTTATCCTACGATTATAAAGAACGTAAAAGCAAACTAATAGATATATTAGATAATACAAATGATATTAATGAAGTTAAAAGATTACCTAGAAATGAAGATTTCACTTATAACAATGGCTATGTTACAGAAGTTGCTGCTATTTTTGTGGATTTAAGAGATTCTACTGAACTATTTTCCAAACATGATAAGCTTGAAGTTTCTAAGGTAATTCGTGGATTCACCTCAGAAATTATTGAGATGTTAAAAAATAATGTTGAGGGTGAAGAGTTGAAAGAGATAGGAATACGTGGAGATTGCGTATATGCTATTTATTCTATTATTTATGAATCAGATTTTTATGAAGTTTCCAATAGAGCATTTCACATTAATACGTATATGAAAATGTTAAATGATTTATTGGGGAAACGAAATTTACCAACAATTAGTGCGGGAATAGGATTATCTTCTGGTGAAATACTTGCTGTTAAAGCTGGGAGAAAAAGTTCTGGTATAAATAATTTAGTTTGGATTGGAAAAGCTGTTTCAGAGGCTTCTAATCTATCAAGCATGGGAGAGAAGGAAGTCAAAGAGCGAATTGTTATGTCGAAAGACTTTTATAGAAAATCTATACAATTCGTCAGAAATAATAATAAAGAAAAAGATGTAGATAGTTGGTATAAAGAAGGTTATGATACAAATATTGGTACTTTCTATTATGCTTCTATAATTAAGCAAGAATTTAGTGATTGGATTGCAGATGGTATGAAAATTTAGTATCTTTTTCATTTGTGGTCAGTAGGGTATACCCTACTGACTTATAAGAATATTAATATAAAAGCCCTTTATATCGGGGCTTTTTCTTTTAAGCTTTATGTGTCATTAGAGTTATTCATAAATAGGTGGGTTTAAATGGTATGGGAGTTCCTGATTTATACGAGTATTTTTATTCTCATTATGATTGCTGTTTTTATAGGTGTTCATCATCTAATTAAGAGGTACGAAGATATAGCTGGTTCCTTTCCAACGTTTCCTTATGCAGCTATTAATCCTCAAAGACTATTTTACCTTATGAGAAATATTAAAAGTCTCGATCAGCAATCAAGTGTGCGAACAAGTATCTTTTTTGGTTTATTTATCGGTGGAATGGTTTCTTATGCTGTACAGATCGTTATGCTTGTTATTATCCGTTAAAATGGTTACTAAGAAAAGCTCTCAGTTGCATTGAGAAGGTCATTGCCCGTGAATTTGTTTTTCAATGCAACACAGAGCGATTCTCGGAGCCTTTTTTTCAATCAAAAACACCCTGAACATCCAGGACACGAAAAATTATAAAAAATGAGTGTGGTTATAATGAATATTGGTTATGCCCGAGTAAGTACCAAAGAACAAAATTTGGATCGACAACTTACTTCTCTAAAAGAAGCAGGTTGCGAAGAAATTTTTATAGATAAAGCTACGGGGACAAATTTTCAACGTACGGAGTACATGAAAATGAAAGAGTTTATCCGTAAAGGTGACACGCTGTTCGTTCACGATCTCAGTCGATTAGGGCGAAATAAAGATATGATGAAAGAGGAATTGCGTGATCTGATGGATAAAGATATTTATTTTGTTTGTCGAAACATGTCGATGATTGATACCAGAAAATTCGCGGATATGCCTAATATGGAGAAATTGGTTTTTAATTTGATTATTGAGATTGTAACGCATTTTGCTGAAGAAGAATGGAAAAACCGAAAAGATGCTCAAATGCAGGGTATTGATGTTGCTTTGAAACAAGGAAAGTATAAAGGAAAGCCACCTGTTTATAGCCCTGATGGAACAAAAAGTGGTGTTTACTATGCTATTATTCAAATGCTCGATCAGGGGTTAACCATTCAAGAAATATCGGAAAAAACTAAAGCCAGCCGTTCCACGATTCAACGTATCAAGAGAAACAGGAAAAGCGAAGAGCATATTCAATCTATTTGATCTGGGGGATAAAAAAATGGAACTATTATTAGCCTTCATTATTGGTTTAGTATTCGTGTATATTTTCTTGGCCATGATTGGTTTCTTTGTTCGTTTTGTTTTACCATTAGCTGTTGTTGCTGTTATAGGGTATGTACTAGTAAAAGGATTTATGGAAGCCTTTGTTTTGTCAATTCCACTACTTTAAAATTAATAAACAAAGTCTTATGTTGCAGGTGATCTAACAATTATTTCCATTAGCGATAAAAAAGAGACAGAATCCCCATAGATACGGTACGATGACATCGACCAAAACACCATCGAGATAGGATTCTGTCTCATGTCTACCTTAGCCTATTCATCTTGGATCGCCAATACCTTTCACCAATGGAACCTTCGGTTCTTTATGTCGGCCCCGGCCGCCCGGCACATGCAAAAGCTGCTGGAAGGCTGGACCCGGGAGCACCGCAACGGGAGCGTAAAATTCCTTCAGGACGCTGCGAACCACCCCGTTCATCGCTCGTCGGTCACCCGATTCTTTCGCACCACCAAGATGAATGATTATGCCTTAAAGCTCAAGCTCTAGCGCTTGATGCTGTTTGACACTCGGAAGCGGGCTTCCGTCACCAATCCGATTCTTATTATTATCGACGATACCGTCGTAGGGAAATGAAAGTGTTATTATATAAATCTTTATTATTTTAGATGTACCTATTGTTCATAAATAAGAAGTTAGATTAAAAGCCAACTCAGACTTATTGGTTGAAAATATGGTATTCTTTATAATAAGTTTTAAGCTCATTCTCAAGATTTCTATTACAAATTGCAAACTCAGAAGAGAGGAATTAAACATGGCAAGAAATGCAACGAATAAATACTTGCATAAGGCGAAAAAATCAAAAAGTGATGAGTTTTATACATTATATAGTGATATTCAAAAAGAAGTTGAAGCCTATCTAGAGTACAACCCTGATGCATTTAAAGATAAAGTTGTATATTGTAACTGCGATGACCCCTATGAAAGTAACTTTTTTCGTTATTTTGTTTTAAACTTTAAAAGAATTGGTTTGAAACAGCTTATTACTACCAGCTATAGACCTTCTCCTGTCGCTAATACGCAACTGAAATTGTTTAGTGATGATGATAATCTTACAGAATCGAATGACGATCTTCCTAAGGTAACTGCCAACAAGTTTATTATTAATGAAGTTGGTGACATAGATGACGATAGTGAATTTAGCTTGAAGGATGTTGCATTGCAGTTAAAGAAAAATAAGAATAATGAATGGAGACCATTGAACGGTGATGGCGACTTTCGTAGTGATGAGTCCATATCGTTATTAAAACAATCTGACATTGTAGTAACAAATCCGCCATTTAGTCTGTTTCGGGAGTATATAAAACAACTTGTTAATTATGATAAAAAATTTTTAATCATCAGTAGTATTAATGCTATTACATATAAAGAAGTTTTCCCTCTAATTAAAGAAAATAAAATCTGGTTGGGTACTGGGATGGGGAGATGGATTTCCGGCTTTATTGTGCCTGAAGCATATGAATTATATGGATCAGAAGCTCAAATTGATGAAGACGGTAATCGAATCGTTGCCACTAACAATTGCCTATGGTTTACTAATTTAGATCATGGTAAAAGGCACCGGACATTACCACTAATGACCATGAGTGATAATATTAAGTTCAGTTCTCATAAGAATATCAAGGGGAAAGGATACAAAAAATACGATAATTTTGATGCAATTGAAATTCCTTATACTAATGCTATTCCTAGTGATTATGAAGGCGTAATGGGAGTACCAATTACCTTTTTAGATAAATATAATCCTGATCAGTTTGAAATAGTTGGTTGTTCTTATGACTATGGAAGACCTGTCGGTTGGGATAAAAATATTAATATGTCGGTTTCTGTAGAAGGTAAAAATATTTATAAAAGAATTTTAATTAAACATAAAAAATAGGAGGTGTGACATAATGAAAACATTATTAAGAACAGATATTACAGTAAAAGATATATGCGAAGGTTTTGTTTACAATGAGCTTGAGGGTAGAGGATTATTTGGGCTTTCAGGGAACCTTACTATACAACCGGAATACCAAAGAAATTATATTTATGCTTCCGATGGTGGTAAAAAAGAGGTGGCAGTTATTGATTCAATACTAAAAGGATATCCAATTGGTTTAATATATTTTAATAAAGTTAGTGACGGTAGATTTGAAGTTTTGGATGGGCAACAGCGTATCACAAGTTTGGGACGTTTTGTTACAAATAAATTTGCTATTAAAGATGAGAACGGTATGGAACAAATTTTTGGAGGCTTAGCCTCAGATAAAAAATCAAAAATTCTAGATACAAAACTTCTAATCTATGAATGTGAGGGAACGGAAAGTGAAATAAAAGAATGGTTTAAAACAATAAATATCGTCGGAGTTCCTCTTAATAATCAGGAACTACTCAATGCTGTATATTCAGGTCCTTTTGTTACTCTTTGTAAAGAAGAGTTTAGCAACAGTCAAAATGCAAATATTCAAAAGTGGAGTGCTTACATAAAAGGAAATGCAAATAGACAGGACTTTTTAGAACGTGCTCTTGACTGGGTAAGCAAGGGATATATTGGCGAATATATGTCCCGACACCGCTACGATAATAATATTAATGAGGTAAAAACTTATTTTAATACGGTTCTTGATTGGGTTTCTAGTGTATTTATAGATGTTGAAAATGAAATGAAAGGTTTAGAGTGGGGTAGGCTTTATGAACAATATCATAATAATTCGTATGATCCAAAAAAGGTTTCTGAAGAAGTGAGAAAACTTTATGGAGATCCATATATTAAAAAACGTAGAGGGATTTTTGAGTATATCCTCGGGGGTTCCGTATATACAAAATTACTAGAAGTACGAGTTTTTGATGAAGCTACACAAAAAATTGTTTATTCGAAACAAACTGCTGAAGCAGAAAAAAAAGGTGATTCAAACTGCCCGCTTTGTGCAATAGGTCATGATTCAAATAAAAATAAAATTTGGAAGTTTAAAGAAATGGATGCAGACCATGTTACTGCTTGGAGTAAAGGTGGAGCAACAATAGCGGAAAATTGTCAGATGTTGTGCAAAACTCACAACCGCGCAAAAGGAAATAAATAGCTTCTCATTTATTGATTGCACAATTTCTATTATTTAGCGATTTTTCGTTTGACAGCGCATATATGGTGGACTTGCTTGTCTATAGAATTTTTAATTAATAAGAGCGGAATTGGTTGAAATAAGGGGACATCTGTCTCGTGCATCAAAATTTTTTTGATGTGCCAAGGCAAAATAAATAATAAAGTATGACTTCTAAAAAAGTACTATTTTGAAATCCGCAAAAACTTTATGAATTGTGCGAAGCTTTTTTTGTTCAAATAAAATAACGACTTATGTAAATGCCGTTTTGCAAATTACTATATACAAATTTGAATATGGGAACCCTTATCTAGTTACTTTATATTGTAGCTATAGTATTCATTAGCGAGAAGCAAATACATTTTGTGATTTTAGCCAGAATCCTTTAGGAGTTGCCCTTCGGGTTGGCAGATCACCGTTAAGAAAAGAAAAATCCTTTTCTAAACAAGTGATCGCCCCTCGCTTTCCTCGGCCAGCCTCGATAACCACAAGCCGTAGTTGGCTAACGCCAAACGCCTTGTAGGTTCCTGGGTCTGGCTCATCGAGGAAACGACAACGGAAAACCAAACAAGCACAAAAAGGTAGGACATGCTGCGGCATGTCCTTTTTTAATTTTTTTCTTTGTGCTTGGCAATATACCGCAACCTAACCGACTAACCGCCTAGGCTTGGCAAAGTTTTCGCTGTCGCTGTTTACCAAGCCTTTTCGGAAGTCGGTTTGCTCCCCTCAAGGGTGTTTCACCAAAACTTTTTTCGAGACGCTGACGCTAAAAAACTTTTGGTGAAAAACGCTTCGGCTAACGCCTTCGCTCCCTTGATGGTCGGCAGAAGGTTTCGGTAATTGCTACGCAACAAAGCAAAAAAAGCTTTGCATTTCCTTCTTGCCAAGCAAGAAAGAAAAATTAGTTAAAAAGAAAGGGAGTTTAAAACATGAAAACATTTCAAGATTTAAAAGAATTAGAAGGATACGGCATTGATGAACTAAGATTTTACGGAGAAATGGTTTATATCGAACAAGAGAAAATGCAGGTGATCCGTTCTGTTAATGCTTTAAAAGTACGAGATATAAGCAACGCCATGAAACAAGGAAAAACCGTTTCCGAAACGACATTATTTTTAAATGACATGCGAGATTATCAATGCCCGCCAGTCGAAAACTATTTATTAAGCCTTAATATGACGGACCGGGAAATATTAACCGCATTGCTTCACACCCCGGAACAATTACCCGAGCCGGAAAATGAATTTCTCACGATTCGCCAAAAGGAACACAAAGCAAAAGATATTTTTAGTCCATTCGCCAAACCTAGCAAAGTAAACACGGCTTCTAAGTGGACAGTACCCAAAGTAGCTAAAGCAATAATGGCGGGGCAGGTAGAGCAAGGACACACGGACATGGTTTTAACAGATGATTACGCCTACGATAACGCCGTTAATTTTCGCTCGAAAGCTCCTATCCCTCTTTATTCTTTTGCGAAAGAATTAACAGAATCCCCTTCCGGTTGGTGGGTGCATGTTGATGAAGAAAACGACAAGCATATCAAATTAAGCGTTAACTGCCATCATTTCGATTACAAAACCTTATACATCGCCGTGTAAATCTGAAAAGGGAACGGCCAGCCGTTCCCTATGATCTTCAACATTCAAAACGATAAAAAGAAAGGAAGTAGTAAACATGGAGCCAATTTATGAAATCATTCGTATTAAACAGGAAGTAAAAGACGTACCGAAAGAGTACGCCCCAACGAATAACACCATCAAAAGCCCCCAGGACGCTTGGGAACTAGCAAAACCTTATATTGCTGAGGAAGACCGAGAAATCTTTTTCGTGATTTGTGTTAATACTAAAAATCAAGTGGTTGCTGTTCATCGTTGCCATGTGGGGGCTTTAAATCAAGCCATCGTTAACCCTAGAGAAGTGTTCAAATCAGCTATATTAAACAATTCGGCGGCAATCATCGTAGCTCATCAGCACCCTTCATTTGATCTCACAGCTTCCCCGGAAGATATTAAAGCCACGAAACGACTGGTTAAGGCAGGTGAAATTTTAGATATAGAAGTGCTTGATCACATTATTGTGTCACCGTTTAATTATCGCAGTATGAACCAAGAAGGAGAAATGTAAAACTAATCAACAACAAGGCAATTTTTTGCCTTGTTGTTGACATTGTCAACAAAGGCTATTAAACTAATATTATATTTAAGAATAGCTTAGAAGGAAGAAAAAACATTGTTTTTTCTTTTATTGAAATAACAAACAGGGAGGGATATTCATGCCGACAGCTGCAACGAATTGGGTTATTGAACAACGCCCAGACATAAAAAATTATTTTCTAAATTCGGAAGCACCTTCTTCAGCACCTATGCTATATAATCTATGTTTGTTTTTTGAAAATCCTAGTGAAAAATCATTTGATCTAAAAGAGCTTTATAATAGCTCTAATATTTCTGATATGAAAACGGGTATTAAAGCAATCGAATATTTTTTCCATACTTCTACGTATGTACTTCAGACTGATACGGATAATAGTTCATACCTTGATGGAGAGACACCAATGTATGGTTCTTATATGAATCAATCAGAAGCTGCACGTTATCTAACAGAGCAAGGTGTACCATTTACTAGAGGAAAAGTGAGTGTATATGTTCAAAGAGATACTTTTCCAAAACCGGATCTTACGGTGTCGAATACGAATTACTGGTTGAAAGAAACACTTTATCAATATGCCAGCCAACGCTTATCAAACAAAGGGAATTATTTCTCTGAATAACTTGCTTATGCTAATATGTAGAGGAATAGGAAAGGACACTTTTCTTCTACCTATTCCCTTTAGATTTATCATAGTGGGAAGAACGAATCTTTTAAGGGTTCGTTCTTTTTATTCAAATAACAATTAAAAAATGAAAAAGAGAAAAGCCGTCTCCATTTCTACAAGGAGACGGCTTTTCTTCGGTATGAGTGATTATTCTTCGCCCTGGCCGGTATTTCTTGCCCACCGGTTATCTCCCAAGACCATCGGAGAGTCGTATGAAGAAGCGGCGTCCGTTTCGATATACATATCCTGCACGTAATCAAGACTTTGGTGCAAAATCACTTCGATGTGGCGATAGTTACCATTCACTTCATTGGTGTAATTGGAAACGATATAATAATCGCCATTTGGCAAGTGGTAGACAAGAGACTGTTCAAAGGCATCAAACGTCAGAACATGATCGGTTTGGTTAAAAATCTCATTCATACGGTCATGATACTGCTGAAAAATCGTGCGGCACTCGGTTGTGCCACATGGCCGCCGTTGATCTTCCGAAATATAGCTTTCGGTACGCAGGGCGTGTTCGCCATTGGTAGTTGTTTCTTGCATCATTGGTTGGACATTCAGGCTGGAGCCGCCAATAACGGCTACATGGGCGGCTTCGGCTGGTTTTTCTAAGGTCACCGAAACCACGGACGCAAGTAAGAGACTGGAAATAGTTGTGGTGAGCATCTTCATACGCTCTCTCCCCCCTTTTCGAAAATGTTGCTTTAGTATAACGAAAAGGAAAGGAAATGAAAACCATAAATTGATATAAAAGTAAAAATAATGACATGCTTACGTTCTTAATAGGAAAAACTGTCTTTGTACTGCTTTAGCTCTACATTGACATCAACATCTAAAATGCCTTCGATGGCGGCTAAATCGGCATTGATAAACGAAACCAAATCATCGTTGGTCGAAAAATAGGCTTGAATCATTAGATCGTGATTACCGGAAAAGGCTCCGACAAAACGTACAGCTTCAAAGGTTTGGAGTTGAAGAGCTACTTGATGTTGGTGGCCGAGCCGGGTATTAATACCAATGATCGCCTGCACATCTAAACCGATTTTTTTCGGGTCGGTATGAACAATAAAGTCAAAAACCTCGGTATCAATCATTTTGCGAATACGGGAGCGAACCGTTCCTTCGCTGATATTTAAGGTTCGGGCAATGAGGGAATACGATTCTTTAGCGTTGTTTTGCAAGGCACGTAAAATGGCCCAATCGGTAGAATCGAGTGTTGGCATGGTCGGGGCCTCCTTATGATGTGCCTTGATAATGAGAATTGCTATAAAATACCTATATTATACAAAAGAAAAAATGAAATATTCAATGACAAATTTCTATTTTTTCTTTCAATAGGTAATTATTGTTATGAATATAAAATGGTTTATGATACGTTGAAAACAGAACATCTTCCAAGCATCCCCTTATAACTTTTTACAACCCCTGTTATGTATGAATTTGCCAACCTTGAAGGTTGGCTTTTTTTTTATCTTTTTATTATTTATTATATATAGCTGTTAACTCTATTCTATGGTTTGAAATTATTCTAGTTATATTTAGTCAAACGGGTTCATTAGATCATTGAGAGAAAGGTCTAACAGCGTGGCTAAGGCTTCTGCTTCTCTAAAATCGATGTTCGGTACACGATTTGTCTCATAAGCTTCATAGAAGGGCTTAGACAACATACAAAGGGTACAAACATCTTTTATGGTTAAGTCTTTTGATGTTCGAGCTTGATAAAGCAACTCTCCAATGTAATGAGGGGGGCGAGCATTACGTATAATTTTGTTCATTTATAATGACCTCCAATTTTTTTTGCTCGTTCCTGAGCTTGGCCAGCATCAGTTAAAGAAGAAGCATACATAATAATATGTGTACCATACCGATTTTTTAACGAATCAACTGTTTGATTGAGTTCTTGGCGATCTTCGATTTCATCAAATAAACTAAGTTGTCTATGCGTATCCGGTTCGACTTTTTCTAAAGAAATACCTATGCTTCTAATGGGCGTGCGTGACCAATACCGATCAAACAACGTTTTACAAGCTTGATAAATTACTTTTCCATCATTGGTAGGCATATCCAGCATACGTTGACGCGAAAAGCCGACAGGCACATCATACGTCCCTCTTACCCCCATTGATACTTGATGACCTATTAATCGTTCAGAGCGAGTTCTTCGGGCCACTTCTTCGGCTAGTTCCCTTACAACGATTAATATATCTTTTCGTTGTGTGTAGTCTTTAGGCAGGGTCATACCATGACCAACACTTTTCTTTTCTTGGTGTGTGTCTGGATTAACAGGAGAAGGATCAATACCATTAGCATGTTGCCATAATAACTCTCCATTAATGCCCCAACGTTTTTGAAGCTCTTCCACTGGATAACAGGCTAAATGTCCGATTTTTCGTATGCCCGTCTGTCGAAAGTGTTTTTCCATGCGTGACCCGACACCAAAAAGTTCTTCAATCGGAAATCGCCAAAAATCTTGTTCTAAATTCGCTTTATGAAGTGTAAATATACCGCCTTTTCGCTTTTTTGCTTGAAGATCACAAGCACTTTTCGCCAAAATTTTATTTTCTCCAATGCCAAAACGAGCATAAATACCAAAATGACGTTCGATTTCTCTTTGTATTCGTTTTGCTGTTTGTTCCGGAGTTGCTTGATGAACTGTTCCAGTCAAATCTATAAAGGATTCATCAATGGAAAATGGTTCTACAAGTGGCGTGTACGTTAGCAGCAGCTCGTTAATCTTGATGGATACCTCTATGTAAAGCTGCATACGTGGTTTTATAACACACAAGTTTTCGCATTTACTTTGAGCTTCCCCCAATGTTTCAGCAGTTTTAATACCATAGCTTTTAGCTATTGGACATGCAGCAAGAATAACCCCACTTCTACGTTCAGGGTCTCCAGCAACCACCACTGGTTTATGCTCTAATTTAGGATAAAAAACCTTTTCCACGGAAACGTAGAAGCTTTGCATATCAATTAAGAAAACAACACGTTTCATTCTTTGTTCCCCCTTTCTTCTATTGTTCACCTCAATTATAGAACCTTTGTTCCCATTTAAACATCACCGTAAACAAAAATATCTTTTTATCTTTAGGTACTTGTACTTAAAGATTCTTTTTGATACACTATTTGTAAGTCAAATTAGAATATAGTGAAAGCTATTTAAATTTTTTATTCTTTTTAGGTACTTTTATCTTTTAACCTAAAAGGAGGGGTATAAATGATACGTTCTCAACTTTCTTTACTTCAACAAGTTAAACAAGAGCATGGTATCTCTAATCATATTGCCCTGGACGATTTTTATTTTCACGAAGAAAAGGAGAATACAATGACAAGAAAACCCGTCTTTCGTAGAGTTATTGAAAATAAAGGATTAGTAGAAGAGACGTTTATTGTGTTGGATTGTCATGGGGGAAAGCATGATATGACAGTCCAAGAAGTATTAGATCATATAGAAAAAACTAGCATTGAAGAAAAAGCTTTGATAGAAAGACATTTTAGAAGTATTGAAGATAGAAATGGAGATTTGCTTCATTATATTCGTTTCTTAGGCCAAGCAATTATGAATCAAAAAGAAGAATAAGGAGAGATAAAGATGAAAAACCTATTACCTTTTATTGAAAATGTACAAGTTGCTTCATTTATGATTAAAAAAGAGCCTTATTCTAACATCAGTATTACAGGCAAGTATGTATATAGCCTTTTAAGAGAAGCTGCAAAGCTTTATACTTTTCGCCAGGAACTATCATCTCTTCAAGTAGTTTCAGCTATGAATGAACTGGAAGAAGTATTTCAAACTTCAAGAGATTATTTAAACCAAGCATTAGTTGAATTGAAGCACTTTGGTTTAATAGAGTTTTCGTTTAAAGATCATACATGTGAGATTATGTTTATCGAAGAATCTAATAATAATCCGATTAATGAAAATACAAGACATTTCACTACCAATAGCACTGAACAAGGTATTAATTCCATGAAATTACCAACGCTCATTCAAAGAGCAGTATTGAAGCATAATGATAGGTTAGAAAAAGATAATATCAAAATAAAGGATATTGAAGAACACTATGAGTATCATAAACATTTGCTAACAGAAGAAGCTTATGCAAGTGTGATTGATTTTTGTTTAGCAAAAACGAACGGTACGATTAAACAAATTAAAGCCGTATTAACGACAGGAGTTAATAATAAATTAAAGCAAATGAATAGTAGTTATTCTGCAGAAGCAAATAATAAAAAAGATATTGTACCTAAATGGCTTGATGATGAAGAAAAAGCTTCTAAAAGAAATACTGAAACAAATAATGGTTCTAGCAATTCGCAAGAAACCAAAGATCATAAATCTCAATTTGAAGAAATGTTAAAAATGCGAAAAACAAAAACACCCAGCAACTGACTAAGTAAGCCAGTGCTGGGTGTTTTACGTTGTATTATTTTTAACCACCAAATAATTTTTGCCAAAATGATTTTTTTTCTTCTTCCTGACTTTCTTGTGCTTCTTTTTCATCGAATTTTGTCGTTAGTGAATCGAGTTTTTGTAATAAAAGTTCTTCTCTATTTTTAGAAGCTTGTTGCTCTTCTTGCATTTGTTGCATTTGATTTCTCATTTCTTCATTTTGATCTAAAAGCTCATTATAACTGTCGAACATTTGACGTAATAAAGGAGGTGGAGAATCACTTTCGGCGGGTTTATCTTCTATGATAATTTCATCTGTTATTTGATCTAAGTATTCTTTAATTTGATCGTTCGTTTCATTGGCGTCTTTAAGTCTTGCGATAGCTTCAAAAATATTTAAGGCTTCTCTTTTGTATCTACGCTGTCTGCCCTGGCCGACAGATGGAATGTAAGAATCAAATCGTTTTCTCCATTCATTTAAGGTACTACGTGATCTTCCCATATTATCTGCTATTTGTTGAAGCGTATAATGCTGCTTTTCAAAATCTTGCATGTGAATGCCCCCCTCTCTCATTGTTGTTTTTCCTCGTACTTTTATTATGACATTAAATAGCGTCTGTTGCTGTATGTCATTATATGTTTTTAAAAGTTTTTAGTACGTTGTCAATCGTCGTCGTCATAACGTTGTGAAATTGCGAAACTCTTTGAAACGCTTTTAAATACTGATATAAAAGGAAAATAGCAATTAAATTAAAAAAGAAAGCTCTGAATACAGAGCTTTCTTTTAATCATCATCTAAGTCTAGAAAATTTGAAGCAAAATTATTAATTCGTTCATTTTCTTGATACGTTTCTTGTTTAGATTCGTCTGAAGCCTTTACTGATTGTTCTTGATTTCCATACATTAAACTTGGATTTCTATAAAGCTGTAATGCGAATTTTCCTATGATGTTCTGAAGTTCTTCCGATTTTCTGATAGCTTTTCGTTCTTCCGTAGTTGCTTCTGAAGGAAGTTGAAATACGACTTTTTTTTGTTTTCTTTCCAAACGTTCAATTTCTACTTGTTCATATACCATTTTAGCAATGACTTGGCTGAATTTCCTTCCATGTTTTCGATACATGATGGAAAGCTCATTTAAAATGTGTGGTTCTACATCATCCAGCACACGAAATTGAATTTTATCTTGGGGTTTTATTTCTCTTTTTTTATTTTCATCCATTTATCATCACCCAGTTGTTATAGCTTCATCGACACTAATACCTTTTTGTTTGCAGTACATGAGTAGGATCTTAAAATAAGCTCTAGCGATCATCCAAACGCCATCATTTAGTGAAGCAAATTCCATTGGGAAATTAGAATCTTCACGGTTTAGTTCTATCAAATATGGTTTTAACACTAAAGAGCCGCCACCGATATTATAAGCTGCTCTTAGGTTTGGAACGTTTCTCCAAATGTCTTTAATGTTTTTATATTCTTCCCGAGCTAAAGTATAAAGCTCCTGGTCTACTAATTCTTTAATGGATTGTGGTTGGCCGTTAACCCATATTGTATTTTTTTCTTCAGGGTCACTATCTGTAATAACGGAAACAAGATCACTTCGAGATTTAAAATTGTATCGGTATTTGTCATAAACTTTTTTAATAATGCTATCAAGGCTACTGGATACACCTTTTTTAATGCCATCGCTATATTCGTTATCAATTTCACCATTCTTCGTAATGATGGCACTATCCGTAGATAAACCGCCTATATCATTAATCAGTATGTCTTTATTGATTAAATGCTCGTTTTTATTCGCTCCATCAAAGTCTGAAGTAAGATCAATGTATGCAGCAAAGCCTTCTGTATTCACTAATACATTTTCAAACTGAATACGTACTGTTTTTCCTTCATGGTTTGGTGTATTTAAAAAAGTAACTTGGTGTTGGCCGTTACGCAATTGTTTTTTAAATTCCTTATTTAAACCACGTTTGGTTTCATTCATAGGGATTCCCGTAGATAAAAGGAAATTGGCTTCAATGAAATCTTCTTCCGTTTCAGGAAGGTTCTCTACCGCGTCTAATGCTAATGTTGTCAGTAAAAGAATAATGGCCTGTTCACTACTTGCTTTATCAGTGTCGGGCGTTAGTTCGTCATTTACGCTTTGTTTACTTGCTAATTTTCCAACAGCTACTTTGCGGACATTTTTTAATGCACTTGAAGATACTTCTACGTGTAATGCGTCTAAAGAATTTTTCTCCATTTCTACAATAGAGCGTTCTTCTAATGTAGAAACAACGTTAGGAATGTAGTAAGAATGGTTTACGTTTTCGGTATAAGCTTTTACGGCATCGTTTCCGATGTCAACGCTTGCAAGTCGCATGTTTTGGCGTCCTCCTTTAAATTGGTACAATATTATTGTATCCAAAAGTATCCAAATTTTCAAGAGTTAATCCCTTATTTGTATCCGAATGTATCCAAATAAATTAAATAAAAAACCCTTAAAAGGGGGGTTTACGTATTTTGTTAAAAAGTGTATGATTGCTTACAACAAATCGTATTCATACATATTCGTTTACAACTATATAAAAAAAGACAGACGAAAGGACGTTGCTGCAAACAACGCCCTTTCTGAAAAGCTAGTCCGATCTCACACGCCACTAGCTTCTTATTACAAAGGTGCAATGCCACTTGCAATGCCATGCACCTCACAAGAACTTGTACCCGTAGGATACCAAGGATAACCTGCAAATGCAAGTTGAAAGTACATAAGAAGCAAATATTTTGGCCATGTGTGGGCGTTTAGCTGCACATGGTCTTTTTTGTTGTAAATGACCGTAGAGCAATGACCTTACCCTCTATGGTGAAGCCCTAAAGATGACAGGTGAGCTAGAGCCAATGTCGAAAAGTCCAGCGTGTCGGGTTGGTCTGCTTCGTGATCGGCCAGGCAGAGACGGTCAGTTTTGTACCTAAAAAACGCCGTTGGGGAAAAATTCACATCATATCGTGAGGATAAAAGCCATAAAGGAAAAGGTAAGGTTGGAGACCGTGTTCATGCGTCATTGTGCGTATGAAGGGGCTGTGAGATTGCTAGAGCGTTTTTCTAGTGAAGACAAGGGTTCGGTGCGTTTATATGCTCACAGGCTTAACAGCAAGACTACGAAGCGTCAGACAAGAAACCAAACGGATACCTTTACACTCGGTAGACCCATAAGTCATTTCAGACAGTCTTTGCCTCGATTTTAGGGGTGAAGACTGTCGCCAATTTCCAGCCGTTGTCCTCACATCTGGTTCCCCATTCAGCCATTTCCAGTTCTTAAAATCAAGTTCTAGTAAAAAAATAAAGTCGGAAATGACAGCGACTGACTAATGATACATAGCTTAAAACGAGTAATTCAAAAAACTTAAATCTATAAAATAAAAAATCAATCAATCAAATCATTTAATCTCTTCGATCAAGAACTTATTAAAGAACAGCCTTGAAGAAGTAAATCAATGTTTGAATAATAATGAATGTTTGGTTTACTACTAAAAATTAAACAGTCCCAGCTAAATCATTTTTTAAATCTATCAAGGTTTTACAATAGTTTCTAACCCATCAAAACTGGAAAAAATATATAGGTATTTAGTTACCTATTGTTTTCTTTCATGGTTTTTACTGGAACATGACTTTTAGATTATTTTGCTCATAAACTTAAAAAAGTATTAAAAAGGTCTTTAATTTCCAATTTCAAAGATTTAAACTAGGTTTCAAGTTAAACACTTATTTGCCAACCACTCAGCCGTGTTTTTTCGTTCGCCTAAAATACGATTTCATCGTTTTTCGCCCTGACCACCCACACTGAACATCATAGTGTGGGTGGTCAGGGCGGCGGCTCACTGAATGGGGCTGAGTGGTTGGCATTTGTGTTTTGATTTTGGGTTAGATGATTTATGAGAATTGGAAATTAATTAGTTTTAATTTTGTTGTTTTGTGTTTTGTAGATTTAAGTTTATGTGTAGGAAGAAGGAGGTGGAGGTCAAGAGATAGGGTCAAGAGATAGGGTCAAGAGATAGGGTCAAGAGATAGGGTCAAGAGATAGGGTCAAGGGATAGGGTCAAGAGATAAGGTCAAGGGATAGGGTCAAGGGATAGGGTCAAGAGATAAGGTCAAGAGATAGAGAAAAAGGAGTTCCAGGTGTTTATTGTTAAGGATTAGTTATGGAAAGAGGATTTAAGGGTTAGAATTTTAGAAGTATTTTTGGTTATGTAGTAATGGATTTAAAAAATGTGTTTGTATAGATTTAAAAAAATGAATCTTTAAGGGAGTGTAGCATGATGTTATGTTGGGAGGGATTATATATGCAGGGGGAGTAGCGATGAGTAGTGAATTATTGTCTAAGAAGCAGCGAAGAGTTTTAGAAGTAATTGATCGGTTTGGTGTATTAAGCATGAAGCAATTAGCAGAGTATTTAGAAGGAGAGATTTCATCACCGACTGTTTATGCGTTTAGAAAGACAGGAGTAAATATTGGTTTTATACGTTATGAAAAGATTGGTATTCATGGAATGGTTTCTATTGCTCCGAGAGGTAGTCATTATTTAGATTCTAAGTTACCTACGATTACGAAAGTGAATTATAGGGAGTTAAACCATACGTTGCAAATGAATAATGTTTTATTAGTTTATATGAAACATGCAAGAAAAAATGGGAAAGAATATTCTTTTACAACAGAAAGGGAATTGAGAAAAGCATTTTTGGATAGTCTACCTAGTGATGATCGTAAAAAGTCTAAAGTGCTGAACCAAGTTCCGAATCGAATTCCTGATTTTGTTTGGGAAGAAGATGGTTTAAAGATGGCTTGTGAGGTTGAGTTAAATTCTAAGTCGAGAAGCAGATATGAACGAAAGTTTGAGTTATATAAAAATGCTCTTTCAGACGGAATCTATACGCACATACGTTATATTTTTAAAAACGAAGAGATTCTAAATAAAGTAATGAGTGTTGCAGAACAAGTTAATATGTCTCCACAGAATTTACAATTTGAACCACTGGAGAATGTGATAGGCCATGTCGAGTGAACGTTATGATTTAGAACAAAATAGAAAATTAGCTAAAGATTTGGGCTTTGCTGGAGCTATTATTGCAGGGGCATTGCTTTTACTTCCATTGATTATTTTTGCTATACCATTATTAATTTTATTGAGATTTATCAATAAACGTTCAATTCAAGGAATTATTACACTTATAGGAGCTGTGATTTTCGGTTTTTTGGTGTATTCGTCACCGTATATGTACTTAGGTATTTATGAGATCATGCCTTTTGAATTTGGCTGGTTGGAACGTTTGATTAGTCACTCATTAACATTCAGTTCGCAATCTATTCTCATGTACATCACAGGGGGTTTCATTCCGGCACTAGGTTTATCTATTTATACTGATTATGTCAGAAAGAAAAAAGTTAACTCTATTGAAGATGAAAGAGTTCAGTTTAAAAATTCAGTTGAATATAAAAAAGTGCAAAAAAAGAAAAATACGATCAATGAAAAAGTACAAAAGAAATGGAGAGAAAAAACTCCTGTTGAGAAATTACTTATCGGTATTAACGAAAAAGGAAAGCCGTATCATATAGATTTTAAAGAATTAAACCATCATATGTTGGCTGTCGCAACCACGGGCGGCGGGAAAACCGTTCTATTGTTAGATATTATTGAATACGCCATGCGACAAAACATGCCGATGATCTTTATTGATGGTAAAGGTTCATTAGAAACCATTCAAGAAGTTGAGACGATCACTAAAGCTCATAATAAAAAGTTAAAAGTATTTTCTGATCAAAATAATGTTACTTACAATCCATTGAAGCATGGAAACTCTACTGTTATTACTGATAAGCTTCAAAATTTAGTAGAAACTGAGAGCAAATACTATACCGAGATTTCCAATGCTTTAGTAAATGCTTTGATCCAGTTTATAGATGACTATGGATATAAAAGAGACTTACACACATTTGCAAAGTTCTTAAATCCGCAAGAAATAAAAAATGTGCTTTATGAAGATATGGTTGAAGTGATTCAAGAAGAACAGGAAACCCATTCAGAAGAAGTTAAAAAAGAAAAACCTAAATTTGAAGTTGTACAAACAAACTATCAAGAAGCTTCAGAAGAAAATCAGGAAGCTGAAGAAGAAGAAACGGAAAAAAAAGAACCTGAACCAAAGAAGAAACGTGTGCTTAGTGAGCGTGCTCAAAAACACAAAAACCGTCTTTTTGAACGGTATAAAGAAACAGATCAAGGCGAAGATTATTTATTCGCGAACGCTTCTTCTGTTCGTACTCAAATCTATTTATTGTTAGATAGTGAGTTGGGGCATTTATTTGAAGAAAAAGAAGACGGGTTGGATTTAGTGCAAGCCAGCGATCAAAGAGAGGCAGTCTTTGTTAGTTTTGATGGAACGATTTATGACGATTTTATTCGTAAAGTTGCTAGGTTTTTAATTCTTGATATTAACTATCTTGTGTCCGTAAGGAATCGAACAGGTCAAAAAGACAATCCGTTTTTAGCCATTTATGATGAGTTTGGTACTTACGCCAACGATAAAATCGTAGATTCTGTTAATAAATCTCGTTCAGCAGGTTTTCATTGCTGCATAGCTACTCAAACATTATCTGATTTAGAAAAAGTAGATCCAACATTACCAGATCAAATTATTGGTAACACGAATACTCACATGATCGGCCAGACTAATAACAATAAAGAAATCCAAACTTGGATTGATAACATTGGAACTTATAAAGACGTTGATTTAACTACGACAACGGAAAAGCAAGATAATCCAATGAATAGTATAGAGTATCGTCAAAAAGCCGGGACGGTTCGGAACGTAGATAAATATAAGATTAATCCTGATGAAATACGTGCTTTACGCCAGGGCAAATTTGTAATTCATCGAAAAGCTACTTCCGAAGAGATAAGCCCGGATTTTGTTTACGCAAGGTATCCATTAATTGGGTTAGGAGGAAAAGGTTTGAATGAAGAAAGCCATTAAAGCATTTAAAGACAAAAAACGTGAAGAAGGCTTCAAAGGTCTTTTCCGATCAGATAAAAAAGAAAAGAAACAGCCTAAAGTAAAAGGAGGTGAAGCTTCTCAACGTTCCGTAGCCTTTTCCAAAAATAAAACAAAGCGACTAGCAGCGTTCATTGTATTTTCTGTTATTGCTCTAAGTTTAATTTTCAATATTATTCACTTCAGTAATATGAAAAGTGTACGAGATAACGTTTCAGACGCTGAAGCACGTATTGATGAAGAACTTAAAAGCAGTCAATCCAATAATATGATTGAAAGTGAAGCGACTACTATATTTGCGAAAGACTTTACCGAAACTTACTATAATGTTCCTCGTGATTCGGAAGAGCGAAGCAAAAGAACAGATGAGCTAGAAGGGTACTTTGTTCAAAACTTTAATATTAACGACCTGGAAGATTTGGGTTCTTTTGATGGAAGCCGAGAATTAACTTCAGTTGATCTAATAGAAGTTGAAACAGAGGATCAAGACCGAGCTGATATTCATTTAAGAGCAAATTATACGATCACGACTTATACCGAACAAGAAGAAGGCTCTGGTGATGATTCCGAAGATGATTCGGAAGAAGGTTCTGAAGATGATAGCGACAATGAGGAAAAAGAAAATACTCAACGCAAAAGTGCTGAAATAGTGGTTCCCGTAGTAACGAATGGTGAAGGTTTTGCCATTGCTGACGCTCCATCAATGACAGACAGAAACATGCAACAGGCCATGCAATATGAAGAAGAAAATTTAAATGGAGATTCTGTTAGTGGAAGTGAGGAAAATGCTATTGAGAGCTTTTTGAATGAGTTTTTTGACGCTTACGGTCAGTCAAAAGAAACCCTTCAATTTCTTTCAAATGAGAATGGTCTAAATAATATGATTCTGCAGAATGTAGATGTTCAAGAAGCTGTTCAAACAGATGATGGTTCTTATCGAATACGAGCAAGCGTAGATTATGAAGATGAAGGTACAGAAGTTATAAGCACATTTGAATATGACCTGAAGCTAACACAAGAAAATGGAGAATTATTCGTTGAATCTATTAATTAATTAAGGAGTGAGCAAATTGAATTTTGATCTTCAAGAAATATCAAATAATATTGTTAGTCAAATTGCGTTCATTGTATTTATTATCATGGCAGTCCGGGCGGTTATTGCTTATATTCGTGAAGACTGGGGTTCGTTTTTCAGTGGGTTAACATTAGGCATTTGCTGCTTGATTGTTGTTCTCTTTGGTACAGAAATTGAAAGTGTTGCTCAATCCATTGGAGAAGCTATCTTTGGTTAAAAGCAATCGTTAGTGCTATCAAAATACCGATAGCACTAACTTAATAAATTTTTCAGGAGTGTTGAAACATGAGAGGAGAAAATTTCCGGGGAGAATACAAGTATCCAATTAAAGTCTTCAGAATATGGAAATTTGATTTCTCTAATGGTTTGGAAGTCCGAAAGGCTATTGTATTCAGTATCGTACTTGCAGCTCTTATGCTCTTTTTTATGCTTATCGTTTTATTATCCAATCTACCTATTATGAACTTTCTTTTATCTTATGGCTTAGTGGTTCTGTTCTTAGTTCCCGTAGGTATATCAATGACCGTCTTTGGTTTGAAATACGATGAAAAGCCGGTTGTTTCCTTTTTACGAGATCGTTTGAATTTTTACCGAACTAAACACAAAAAATATGAGCATTACGATGAAGTAGATAACAAGCAGTTTGAAACAGAACTGGAATTTGAGCCTTATTGGTTCACCTCAAAGGAGGAAAACACTAATGCCAGCAACGAAAAATAAGAAGAATCAGTTGGAGTTTCCGATTGCTTTTCGACATAAAAACCTTATTTTCAATAAAAGTCGCCAAGTTTGGGCGGTCTATCGTTTAAGTCCGCGTACTCTAAAGCTTAATAATTCTTCGGATTATGAAGACTATATTCAAAATATTGTGGGCTTACTAAACAATCGCAACGTACAGTATCATATTATGATTTTACCTAAAAGTTTCAACTTCCAAAAATACACAGACGTAGCAAATGAAAAGATCGTACAGGGTGAATTTTCCGATATAGGAAAGCAATATTTTAATCGAGCCGGAGATATACTTTCTGATGAACTAGAATTGTATGAATACGATGTTTATATCCTAGTTCATTTAAATAGAAATGCGAACGTAATTACCAATGACCCGGTTGATCTGTTTAAAAAGTTTTTTAAAAGACTTCAAGAAGATATATCTAAAGTTATGACGCAAGAGATCAATGTCGATGACGATTTAGAAACTTACGAACAACAAGAAAAATATTTCTTTCAACAGTCCTCTTATCGAGAATATCTAAATCGTGTTTCTGAAGATGAAGTAGATAACATTATTTATTATATGTTTCACCGAACAAGCGATAATTTTGAATTGCCTGATACGGATTACAATTTAACAGAAGGTATCGTTCAAAATCATAAAGGTTATTTAACGATAGATCACGGCGACTATCGGGAGTATGTTGCTTTTATTCCCATGATTGAAATGCCAGGAACAATTGATAATTTCAGTTTTATTTATGATATTTACCGTAAAATTGATTTCCCGTTAGAAATGCAAATTCGTTATGATTTCAAACAACAAGAACAAGAAGAACGGAATGTGCGTAAGTTAAAAAAACGCTTTGAAAATTTCTCTAACGAAAAAACCACCATGCAAACAAGTGACGATGACCAAGTTATTGAGCAAGCTCCTGAACGGCTGGAAAACTTACTCGAAGATGTGAAAGGTAATCATCGGTCTGTTATGTACGCTACCTTTGTTGCGGTAATAAGTGACAGTGATAAAGAACAATTAGAACGAAAAATTAGTTCTTTGAAAACCATGCTTGAAAAAGTCGATTTTAAATTTATTCGCCCGTTAGTCGATCAACTAACGCTATTTACTCAATCTTTTCCGGCGTCTCTTTATCAATATAAATACTTTGAGCAACCGATAGATGAAAACTACTTAGCACAGGCGGGATTAGGCTTAAAAGAAGAAGTTGGAAATAAATACGGTATGCCACTAGGAAAAATTGTTACTAATAGACAATTGAAAAGTGTTGAAGAAGCAAGAAATATCACCAATAATATTGTGTTCTTTAATCCATTATTAGCGAAGAAAGCTATTCGTAATGCTTCCCATACGACAGGAAACATACTAATAACCGGGCCGCCGGGTAGTGGTAAATCAATGTTGGTCAAAGACTTCTTCACTTGGTCTACTTTTTTTGGAACAAAGGTTTTGTATATCGACCCTAAAAATGAATTTCAACGTTACTATCAAACAGCTTTAGAAGAACATGGAGACATTGAGGAATTTCAAGAGCTGTATAATCGCATTAATTTTGTTCATTTGAGTGAAGACCCACAGTTTCACGGAGCTTTAGACCCTTTAGTTTTCTTGGAAGGTGACGCTGCTCTACAAACAGCTATTTCTATCTTTAATACATTGGCTGGAAGAGATCGCAATCGTAACGAAAATGTTTCCATTCACGAAAGTGTAGTTCAAGAAATGGAGGAAGAAGAAAATCCAACTCTTTCAGGAGCTTTAGAACGTTTAGAAGCCGAGCAGTCTATTCTAGCTAAAGATATTAAAAGATACAACTACGGTATGGGAAGAATGCTTTTTGGCCATGAGGACAGTCAAGGCTTAGATTTCGATAAACAAGTTAATGTGCTAGGTATGCAGGGATTAGATATACCTCAATCAGATGAATTGACCGACGAACAAACTATTAGTGTATGTCTGCTTATGTCTATTTCTAAATATGTAAATATCTTCAGTCGAGATCCTAATGAGGAAGCTATGATTATTTTTGATGAATCTTGGCTGCTAAACAAAGCTAAAGAAGGCGAAAAGCTGATTGAAGAAATGTTACGTACAGGCCGTTCTTTACGTACAGATGTGGTTTTAGTTACTCAATCTTATGAGGACGTCAACTCTGACAAAATTAAGGATCAGTTGGGTGTTCGTTTCGCTTTCCGTCCTGTTAATGAAAATGGCGTTGACCCTCTAATAGAATTTTTTGACTTAGAACTGAACGAAGCTAATCGAAAAGTCGTTAAAAATTTACGTCAGGGCATGTGCTTATATCAAGATTTATTCGGACGAACGCAAGCCATAGCTATTGATGTCATGTTTGAAGAATGGACAAAAGCCATGCGAACCACGAAGAAAGATGAAGCTTCAGTAGAACTGGAAGAAGCACATGCTTAGGAGGTTGTTGTAATGAAAAAACTTATACCTTTAGCTGCTTCTTTATTGTTCTTGAGTGCTTGTGGCAATTCGCTAGGCTTAGATCAAGAGCAAGTTCAAGAAGCTACTCAAACCAATGCAATGGATATTCGTAAAATGAATACTAATGGATATGAAAAAGAAGACGTTGAAATTTTAAGGGTTTGCCCGGCGGTCAAAAGCAATGAAGCTTCTTTTGATGAAGGTGATGGATACGATAGTTATATTGTTTATTGGCAAACCTCAGATCAAGAACTTCAGTATGAACATCGCATGGATATAAATGGTGAGAGTAATTATGAAGTAGGTGGTTCTACTTCACTTTATAACGAAAGTACAGAAACTGAATGTGTCGAGTATTGATGATGAAGGGGGGATAGGGTGGTCAAAAAAATAGCATTACCATTGTTAATGGCTTTAGTTATGGTATTTAGCTTTTCGGGAGATAATGTCGCTTTAGCTGCTCCTTCTTCTGATGAACAAGAGAATGAAAGTGACGATGAACGAGCGTCACAGAAATATGAAAGTAATCGGTACGACTTAATGACGTACAATGACGCCGGAACCTTTGATGTTGGCGGTAAAGTTTCCAATAACACAGGGGAAGCTATAAAAAACATGACCTGGGCTACTTATCGGGAAATGACCCAATTAGGGTTAATGATCGTCTATCAAATGTTCAGCCTAGATATTATTGAGTTGACGGAGGACGGTGTACGTTCAATTGTTAGTGCCGTAGCCGGAGGGTTAATAGGCCAATTTGGTTCCTTTGCTTTGGCTATCTTTTCTCTAGGGCTAGTTATACGTTCATATATCCAGCAAAATTGGAGTGCTTTTTGGAAGCTACTAACGCTTGCTCTCATTAGTTTAACGTTATTAGCCTCACTCCAGTCTGATCGTTTAAACTATGTCAGCTTCACTTCTAATATATCTAAAGAACTTGAAAACACGGTGATGAACGTAAATCCTTCTTTAACACAGGATTATACGCCTGAAGCCTTTCAATATAGTTCCGCCATAAGTAATTTAGCAGATGAAGAGGACGCTTATACGCAAGCTCAATTAGGAGATAACAATAACAATTTAGATGAACAACTAGATGTGACTAATATAGACGATACAGCCGTAGCTTTAGAAAACAAGGTTTTTCATGCTTTGATTTATCAGCCGTATTTGCTTCTCCAATACGGTACGACTGATGAAGAAGCTATTTTAGACGAAGACCCAGAGCGAATTGCCAAGTGGTTAGACGCGAACCCACAAACAGAAGATGGGGTTGAAGCTAGGCAAGATATAGTTACTGAAGAATATGAGGATTACGACAATCAAAATATTGTGGCCAGCAATAGTTGGCAGCAAGCTTCTTATGTCATGGTGATGGCTATATCGACCATTGTACAAAGCGTTGTTTACTTTTTCTTAGCAATGATTCGTATTCTCTTACAGTTTAGTTTAATTATGATGATGCTGTTACTTCCATTTGCGACGTTTCTTTCTCTCTTTCCAAGCTTTGAAACCATACTTGGAAAGTATATTCGCACCCTATTTACCATCGTTATTTTTAAAGCTTTAACTATGTTTTTCATTCTTGTATCTGTTAGCTTCATCTCTTTAGGTTACGACATGACTAGCACAACTGATGATCTGTATTATCGTATTTTCATTCAATTAGCATTTTCCACGGTTATTATCTTCATGTACCTGAAACGACAAGTGATTATGAACATGCTTGAAGGTGGAAGTCTAAGCGTTGATGAAATGGGAGGTAATGGTCACTCTGCTCCGATGAATGGAGCTAGGCGTGTAATGAACAAAGCGAGCCAAAAAGGAAAAGAAATGAAACAGAAAAGAGAAGGCCAGAGGGAGAAGCAACGTTCTTTTAGAAATGATGGTGGAAGTAAAGATATAAAAACTATTGAATCTAAAGACAGTGACGCCCGGACAGAATCTAGTGCCGATTATGGGCAAGAACAGCAAGCTCACAGTTCTACTGGAACAGAAGGAGGGGGAAGTACAAAAGCTATTCCTACGCAGCAATCCCAGCCTTCTAAAATGAGACAAACTGCCAGTAAAGCAACTAATCATGTAAGAACGGTGCAAAGTGGAGAAGATACGACAGGCCGGGGCAATATTTATCAAGGAAATACAGGCCAACGTGAAGGAGATCGTATTCAGTATCAGCAATCTCAAAAGCAACAAGAAAAGCCAAATACAAAGGTACGTTCTTTCTCTCAACGTATGAAGCAACGACAAATGGGCGAAGAACAATCACCTAATCAATCAGAAGTTTCAACTTCGTCTTCTGATAAACAAGTACCTCAAAACAATGAATCAGCTCCACAGCAACAAGCTACTGTTCATCATATTGATGGGCAGGGAACGAATACCTCTCCAAGGAACAATACAGCTTCAACTAAGCGTAATCCATCTAATAAACGAAAAACCGATCAAATCAATACTTCTTCTACGAAGAAGCAAACCGACAGTCATTCCAGCCAAAGGGTCAAAAATTCATCAGAAACATCATCTCCATCAGATGTAAAAGCAACGAGAAAACAATCTCCTTCAACAAAGAACACTAATAACGTCTCGAATTACAATAACGTTTCGCAACGAAAGACAAGCAATAGTGGATCTCAAAACTATGCTTCTGAAAAAAGAGAGAATGATGTACCGAAACAAGAGAACTTGCAATTAGATCAAGCTCAACGTGAACAAAGGCGAGAACATTTTGAAAACAAGAAAGCAAAGCAAGAAAGCGACAAGCTGCAAAGAAAGTATCAGCAAATTAATGAAGCTCAACAACACGAAATTAAGAAAAGCAGTGAACACCGAAACGGGCGTATGGGTCAAACATCAAGATTGCACCGAGATAACGAAGATGAGTAAGGAGGTGGGCGAGAATGAATCTTTTGCGTAAATACGCAGAATACAAAGCGAAAGCAGCAGCTCTTGCTATATTCCTAAAGTACATTCTCCCCGCATTACTCATATTATTTGTTCTTTATTTTGGAACCATCATTATATTGACTGCTGTTTCTAGTGCTTTAAATGGTAGTGAACAAAAAAGTGAATCCTTTATTGCAGAAGAAGGTACAGCTAAGGTTTCCCCCCAGGTGGAACGTTACAGGCCGTTGTTTGAAGAATATGCTGCTAAATACGATGTGGAAGAGTACACAGAATTACTGATGGCAAAAACCATGCAAGAATCCGGCGGGCGGTATGCCGATGTTATGCAAAGCTCTGAATCGTTAGGCTTGCCACGAAACACCATTTCTAGCCCTGAACGATCAATAGACCAAGGCGTGAAATACTTTAGTGAAGTATTGGAAAAAGCCAATGGAGACGTAAAATTAACTCTTCAGGCTTACAATTTTGGAACAGGGTTTATCAATTATGCAGAAGAACATAATAATGGGGAGTACAGTAAAGAATTGGCTGAACAATTTGCTTCTGAAAAAGAATCTGAGCTTGGCTGGAGCAACTACGGTGATACTGAATATGTAGATCATGTTATGCGTTACGTAGAAGGCTTTTCAGCAGAAACTAGAGCTATTGCTAGTGCTGAATCAGGCAATTGGGGTATGCCTGTCGAAAACGTTAATGTGACTTCTGAATATGGCATGAGATTCCACCCTATTGATAACACAGAGAAAATGCACAATGGCATTGATTTTGCTTGTACTCGTAGTGACACTCTTTATGCGGTTAAAGATGGCGTGATTGATAGTGCCTTATATGAAAATACAGGGTTAGGCAATCACCTTATTATCCAGCATGGCGAACAAGAGTATAGTGTTTATGGTCACATGAGCCAATTAGATGTAGAAAAAGGAGATTCTGTTGAACAAGGGCAAGCCTTAGGGAAGTGCGGTACGACTGGAAGCAGTACAGGTACACACTTACACTTAGAATATCGAAGCGATCCGTCATATAGTTCAGAGCGTACAAACCCTAGAGATGTTTTAAACTTTTAAGGAGGTGATGACATGAAAAAATCGGTAGTTGTAGCTACCTCATTGATGGGAATTATTGTTTTCTTCTTATTTATGTTTGTCATCTCTTTAAATAATCAAAATGAAAAGCTAGAAAACGATCTTCAAAGCCAAGAACAACAATCTCAACAGCAAATCGAACTATTAGAAAATGAGCTTCAACAACAGCAAGCTAATGCTTCTAATAATGACAATGAGGAAGGGAGTAATGAATTTCATACTTCTTCCGAAGACGCAGCTAAAGAATTTGTACGGGCTTATTTTGATTACTCTGGTACTCCTAACAAACAGGAAGTTCAGGAATATGCGACAAGTGAATTGATGGAAAAGCTTTCTTTTTCTGATGAAGAAAAAGGGGAAGTTAGTGGAGATGTAAAATCTAACGTTAGTGATATGGAAGTATATTACGGTTCTTCAACTGAAGACACACAGGAATTATTCATTACATTTACGAATACCATTTCTTATAATGATGTGCCTGATGATGTTAGTTCTTTTGTTACGTTGAAGATGGATAAAGAAAACGATTCTTGGAAAGCAACAAATATAAAATTTGAACAAATTTAAGGGAGAGCTGTTATGACAAACAATCCTTATTTTGAATTAGTACCGCACTTACAGAAGATAAAAGAAGAAATCAGAGATTATCCGCTTTTATTATCTAAAATTGATTCGTACATTGGAATTGTAAAAAACCTATCTGCAGATTACGAAAGCTATCCGATAAATCTAGAAAAAAAATATGAAGAAGAATTAAATATAGACATTTATTCGCAAAAATTTTCGATACCTATCAATATTACAGATGGTTTTTATTACATGACTTATTTTATTCCTTATGTGCATGATCTGATAAATCACTATCAATTACCAGTAGGAATTGTAAATAATAAAGAACTGTATAATATAGCTCGTCACAATGTTGAAGAAAGAACAGTTAGGTTAGACAAAGCAAATTATGAACCTGCTATTGCTGTACGACATCCTGAATTACAAAGTAATTCGTTGGGAGCTATGATTATTGATGGCAACCATCGTATTGTTTCTAGCTATAAGCGTAATGAAATTTTTTTCCCATTATACTTATTAGACCCAC
>NZ_JBQLID010000024.1:0-20706 GCF_056034405.1 Marinococcus sp. LNHM4E3-1
CAGGCTATTTCTTTTTATCATAGCACAAAAAAACTGCCGACAAACTCTAAAATTAGAGTCATTGTCGACAGTCTGAACAGACTCCTTTGGGTGGAGTCTGTTTTGTTTATATTCGTTTGTAAAATACCATTAATGATAGGAGGGACGGTAAGGAGAAATACTGACATCATAAACCTCCCAGGCCTTTTTCAATGGTTGGACATCTGGAAGAAAATGAATGGCAACGCCTTTTACAGCAAATGGATGCAGGGCACGAAACAGTACTTCTATATCTTCGTGCAGTGCAACCCAGGATTCGTCTGCATACCAGGATAGGCTCTCAGGCGTACCTACAATGATTTCCGTCCCCTGAATGGCATAACCGATAACCAGCGGTGTCATAAAGTGCTCCCTCCCTACGTGAAAACCAGAAGCCATGTCTTAATTTGAAGCAGGGATGGCTTGGAAAGTAATACTTTAAATCGTTATTCAATTGTCCTTGTCATCACCGTTGTACTGTTTTTAAAAACCATTTTGACGTGTGAGTATCTAATACTTCTACATAGTTTCCGAAAAATAAGGTTTTCTGATGAAGCTGCCAATATTTCCGGAATAAATGCATTGTCCATTCTTCAATGGAAAGCATCGTCTGGTCGTCCGGCGGTGAAGAAGTAATACAGTAGGTTCCGTAAAAAAAACGTTTAAGTCTCGGATTCACGTTAAGAGCGGGAGCATCGAGTGCAATATAGGCGGCATAGTTTAACGTTTTTGGCAGAGGATCATTGGCAAACAAGGAATAATTCTGCCATTCGTGAGGGTGATAATAATACATATAAAAAGGAAGCAGCAGCGCCATCTCAAAATTATCTGCTGCCTGCTGGACAAATTCCTCAACGCTTGAAGGCTCTTCCTGTTCAATGTGATTCATCATTTCTTCATACACAGCATGTTTCATTTCGTATTTCATGAATGCTGCTCCTTTCTCCGGGCCTGCAGCATTTAATAATAGATAAGCGTTATTTTAATATAAACGATTCGAACGGGCTGGAAGAATGTTGGAAAGGCAGGCCCCGTTGTTTTAAAAGTAATTTTTGAGAATATAAAATTCTGTATTATTAAAATTATTTACCCGTTTGATGATATTTTACTCATATCTAAAGTTTCAATTAAAACTGTGTAAAAAATAGCATTATTGATACATTATTTAGAAAAAGATTCAGGGCCAGATGTAAATAAAAAATACTGGAAGAAATAGCGTTAAGACAAGGAAATCAATAATTTCACCAACCATTTTATGTAAAATCGTGTACTGTTTTTTCGGTAAATGACTGTATACTTAGAAATTAAAATTTCAATACAATAAATATTTCGATTAAGAAGTAACATTAAATCTACACAGAATCACGGAAAAATGGAAAAAATATAATTGAAAGGGTTTACATAAAGAGTGGAATTAATTACAATGAGTTTATATTACGAAAGCGCTTACTCTAATTTAGGAGGTTCACATATGAAAAAAGTTCAAGTGGGTTTTTTAGGATCAGGCTTTATTGCTTCGGTACACGGCTCTATTCTGCAGGAGGACGAACGCGTGGAAATCACAGGAGTTGCAGACATTGTCCTGGATAATGCAAGAAAATTAGCAGACACTCTTGAGGGAAAGGTGCAGGCGGTGGAGACGCTGGATGAATTAATTGCTTTAGGGGTTGATACCGTATACGTGACCACCCCAAATACGACTCATGTGGAGCCTGTCATCAAATGCCTGGAAGCAGACCTGAATGTATTTAGTGAAAAACCGATGGCTGTGACCGAGGAGGGCGCTGAAAGAATCAGGGCAGCAGCAAAAGGATCAAAGGGTGTCTACAATCTGGGAATGAATCGGCGGTACGCAAATACCCATAAGAAGGTAAAAGAATGGATTGAAGGCGGAGAACTCGATCCGCATCTTGGCCAGTTTAAACTTAACCGCGGGGAATTACTTAAACCGGCATGGACAGCTGATTCAAGTAAAACAGGCGGCTTTTTGTACGAAACGACGATACACCAAATTGATCTTCTGCCGTACTTTTTCGGTCCGGTAAAATCTGTTCGGTGCGAAGCAAGACAAAATATTTCCGATAATGAATTTGACGATTTTGCAGTGCTGGTTACATTTGAAAACGGAGGTATTGCGACGCTTGTTTCTTCCGCTCATTCAGGCTGGAGTTTTCCTTTTGAAGCTATTGAAATCTACGGGAAATACTCTACAGCTACAACAGCTGAGCTTGAAACGGTTCGCTTGTCTCTTGGATTGGAAAAACAGATGATAGCCGAAGATTATACACAAGTGCCATTTTATGAGAAGGGCGGGTATATCGAAGAAGACCGGCTGTTTATTGATGCTCTGGTAAATAACACAGCACCGCCGGTGGATGTGGATGATGCGTATCAATTAACGATGCTTATCAATGCCATTTATGAAAGCGCCAGATCGGGTGAGGAAATAGACTTTGCAAGTAGAGTAAAGGCACTAAAGAAAGTATAGAGGCAGGTCGCAGAAGGAGGAAAAAATGAAGTTCTCAATATGCAGCTGGGTGTTTGGCGATCAGCCGATTGAACAGACGATGCGGGACGTGGCAGAGATGGGGTATGACGAAATTGAAATTCATGCCCATGACCATGCCTGGGACGAGCTAAACACACTGGCAGACGAATTACAGTTAACGATTCGCGGTTTAACAGCAAATGCCGGATGGCCTGATAAAGCGACAGATCTGTCCCAGACAGATCGGGCGATGCGAAAAAAAGCCGTAGAATATTTTCATGAACAGATCGACCGGGTGGCCAGAGCTGGTGCAGAATATTTTGTGATGTCCCCATGTGCTCCCGGCAAATCAGCTCCTGAAAACGGTGAGAAGCAAAACTGGGAAGCAGCTGTGAAATCCCTGCAGGAGCTAGCTCCTTACGCGGAAAGTCAAGATGTTATTTTAGTCCAGGAGCCGCTTAACCGGTATGAAAGCTGTATTATAAACAACGGAGCCCAGGCCCGTACGTTTGTAGAAGAAGTAAATCATTCTTCAGTGAAAACGATGCTTGATACGTTCCATATGAATATTGAAGAAACCAGCTTCGAGGCAGCTTTTCGTGATGCAGGAGAGGCCCTGGCGCACTTACACGTGGCAGACAGCAATAGACAGGGAATCGGAGAAGGCCGCCTTGACTGGGGGGAGTTAGCTGAAATCGTCAAAAAAACCGGCTACAACGGCACGATTACCTTAGAATGCCTGGCGCCGGGGAAAGATCCATTTAATCCCGACAAAGGAGAGGAGCCGAAAGAAAAACTTTATCAGGACGCCGCTCAGTCGCTGTCGAAAATGAAACGGTTATTCGGCTAAAAACGCATTAATTTTTTAAAATTTACTTAAGCGCTTAAGTAAATCTACAGGAAGCTTTTGCATTGAAAATATGCTGCTCCCTGCACAGAGAGAATATATGGAGGTGGAGAAACAATGGAAGAAGAAAAGAAAACAATTAATGTCGGAATGGTGGGCTACAAGATGATGGGGAGAGCCCACAGCCATGCGTACCGCGACGTTCCCTTCTATTTTGATAGTCCGGTAACGCCGAGACTTGATACGATTGTTGGAAGGGATTCTTCTCGGGTGGGGCCGGCTGCTGAAAAGATGGGCTGGTCCCGTCACACCACAGACTGGCGTTCCCTGATTGATCGTAGAGATATTGATTTGGTTGATATAGTGACTCCCAATGATACTCACAGTGAGATTGCCATTGCAGCAGCGGAAGCCGGCAAGCATGTGCTGTGTGAAAAGCCGTTGGCATTATCCGTGGAAGAAGCGGTCCGGATGCGCGATGCTGTGGAAAAAAATAATGTAACTCACATGCTCTGCCATAATTACCGGTTTGCTCCAGCGGTTCAGTTTGCCAAACAGCTGATTGACAGTGGAAAACTGGGGCGTATTTATCACATACGGGCAACATTTTTACAGGACTGGCTGATGGATCCCAACTACCCGCTCACCTGGCGCATGCAGAAAAATATTTCGGGCTCAGGCACGCTTGGCGATCTTGGCGCTCATATTATTGACCTTGCCAGATTTTTGGTAGGTGAGTTTGACGAAGTTGCTGGAATGATGAAGACCTTTGTTAAAGAGCGCCCGCTTGGTGATACCGTGCACAATCTCCAGACGGAGATCCGGGAAGGCGAGTGGGGCGAAGTAACGGTAGATGACGCCTCCGCTTTTCTCGCCACTTTTCAGAACGGGGCGATGGGCACATTTGAAGCCTCCCGGTTCAGCCGTGGCAACCGTGCTGGCAACCGTTTTGAAATTAACGGGGAAAAAGGATCCATTCGCTGGGATATGGAAAACATGAACAATTTAGAGGTTTACTTTGAAGAAGACGAACCGGGACTGCAGGGATTCAAAACGATCAACTGCACGGAAGTAGAGCATCCCTTTGCCGGGAATTATTGGCCGGCTGCCCATATTCTCGGGTACGAGCACACCTTCGTCAATTTGATTGCTTCTCTAATGGACAATATTGGGAATCAAACGAGCGCAGCTCCGAACTTTGAAGACGGAGTGAGGAACCAGGCGATCCTGGAGGCTGTCGAACGCTCCGTAAACAAACGGGGATGGACGGCCATTTCCGAAATTTATAAACCAGACAGTGTTGAAATCAATTAAAGGAGGGTGTGCCATGGCACAGCAGGATATAAGAGTAGCGGTTTTAGGTCTTGGAAGACTGGGGATGTTTCACGCAAGCAATATGATGAACAAAGTAAAAGGAGCGGAGCTTGTTTTGATTTGCGACCCGATCGCTGAGCATGCGGAAAGGGCTGCAGAACAGCTTGGGGTACCGGCATGGACAGCGGACCCGGAGGAGGTTTTCCAGAACCCGGATATTGATGCGGTAGTGATCGTTACACCAACGAGCACGCATGCAGAGATGATTAAAAAGGCGGCATTACACGGGAAGCAGATATTTGTGGAAAAACCACTCACCTCCACCATCGAAGAAGCGGACGAAGTCATTGAAGTGGTAAAGAAAGCGGATGTCATCTGCCAGGTTGGCTTTATGCGCCGGTATGATCCGGGATACTTTGATGCCAAGCAGCGGATTGATGCTGGAGAGATCGGAAAGCCGATTTATTTTAAAGGCTTTACACGAGACAGCGGTTCTCCGCCGGCCTCCTTCATTAAAAACAGCGGCGGTATCTTTCTGGATTGCTCTATTCACGATTACGACATCGCACGGTATTTAATGAGCTCCGAAATTTCCTCGGTTTCCGGTCATGGACGGATTTTAATGAATCCATTCATGGAAGAATATAACGACGTCGACCAGGCCATTACGTACCTCGAGTTTGAAAACGGCGGAGCGGGCGATGTGGAAGCAAGCCGGAATTCGCCGTATGGACACGATATCCGGGCCGAAATTATCGGAACAGAGGGCGCCATCTTTGTCGGTTCCCTGCGTAACAGCGATGTCACTGTTCAGAGCAGCACAGGAAGCAACTACGAGATTGTACCTAACTTTCAGATGAGATTCCGCGAAGCATACGTGCAGGAGCTCGAACAATTTATTAAATGTGTCAAAGGAGAAGAAAGCCCGCGGGTTACTTCAGTGGATTCCAAAATCAATATGCAGGTAGCGCTCGCAGCAACCCGTTCCTATATGAATAATGGAGAGCGTATCAATATGCAGGAACTGTACCAGGACAAAGTGTACGTACTGTAAAAAGGAAGGGGAGGAAGAGATGCTGTATGGATTAAACGGCTCTACAACAGATCAGTGTACGTTGGAAGAAGATATCCTTGTTGCAGAGCATGCAGGCTATGACGTAGTAGAGCTTAGGACGTACAAGCTCGAGAGCTTTTTAAAGGATCATACACTCGATGATCTGACTGAGCTGTTCGCACGGACATCCGTGAAGGCGGATGCCATCAATGCCATCGAATTCTTTAACCTGAAGCAGGGGGAGGAGAGGGAGCAGGTGTTAAAAGACACAGAAAAATGGTGTCAAATCGCAAGCGCTGCCGGGTCATCCTACGTCATTGCTGTTCCGAGCCCGAGGCCTCCGGATATTTCAGATGAAGAAATCGTAAAAGACAGCGTGCAAATGCTTCAGGAAATGAGCGATATTGCAGGCAAATACCAGGTGAACATTGCACTTGAATTTATAGGTATTCAGGAGTTTTCGATAAAGACCCTCGAAGCTGCCAGAGAAGTTATGGAGAAAGTACATCGTGAAAATGTCGGGCTCGTTTTGGACGTTTTTCATTTTTACACCGGAGGTTCTTCTCTGGATGCGATTGAACAAACGCCATCTGAAAAAATATTTGTATTTCATATTAACGATGCAGAACATGCACGAATAGAAGAGCTTGAAGACAAAGACCGAATTTTTCCAGGCCTCGGAGTAATTCCTTTACAGGAGATTGGGAAAAGAGTGCAAAAAATAGGACATATACGTATGGTCGGTTTGGAGTTGTTCCGGCCCGACTACTGGGAAATGGAAAAATATCACTTAGGAGAGCAGTCTTACCGGCATGTAAAAGAAGCAACGGGTAAAATGTTTATATAAAGATCAGATAATTCTAAAAAACGTTCATCTGGCGGCTGCCGGTTGATAAACTTCTTTCCCGAAACCACGAAAAACTCATATTGAGCCTATTTCCCTTAAGGAAAGAAAGGAGGAAGGAAGGGAGGACCTTTCCCTTCTTAAATTCAAATGAAAAACAATCAAAGTTTTTATATAGTATCAGTGGCACTGGTTGCTTCACTGGGAGGGCTGCTCTTTGGCTATGACACGGCCGTTATTGCCGGAGCAGAACAATCGGTGCAGCTGTATCTCGTGGATAGTTTAGGATTAGGTTCGCTTATTCATGGATTGACCGTTTCAAGCGCCCTTGCCGGTTGTATTATCGGGGCCTTAATATCCGGCTTCATTGCGAATAGTATTGGCCGGCGGAATACGCTGATTATTGCTGCGACTTTGTTTGCTTTATCCGCCCTGGGCTCTGCTTATCCGGAGCTTTTCTTTTTCACCCGGGGTGAGCCAACATTATCTTTGCTGATTACATTTAACCTGTACCGTATTCTCGGTGGTATTGGTGTAGGTCTTGCCTCCGCGATTGCGCCGGTTTACATCAGCGAAATGAGTCCTCAGCATATCCGCGGGAAGCTTGTGGTGCTCTATAACATGGCCGTTGTGTTCGGTCAGACAGTCGTATACATCGTAAACTGGGGAATCGCACGGGGGCAGTCAAGCGCCTGGATCGACGAAACGGGCTGGAGACTTATGTTCGCTTCCGAGCTCGTGCCGGCTGCATTGTTTTTCTTTTTGCTTCTATTTATTCCGGAGACGCCGAGGTATCTGGCTCTTAAAAATGCAGATACGCAGGCATACAATGTACTGGAAAAGCTGCACGGATCCAAGGAAACTGCCAGTCGTACGCTTTCGAGTATCCAGGAATCACTAAATACCAAAGTGCAGAAAGTCAACTTATTTTATTACGGTAAGCTGGTTTTGATCGTTGGCTTCACTATTGCTGTCCTGCAGCAGTTCATCGGGATAAATATTATTCTCTACTATGCTCCGCGAATATTTGAAAGCCTCGGCGCCGGTCAGTCCGCTTCGATGCTTCAAACTGTGCTTGTAGGTGCTATAGGCGTTGTTGTTTCCTTGATTGCGATTCGTCTCATCGACAGAAACGGGAGGAAATTTTTGCTGTTATTAGGCTCAGCAGGGTGTGCTATATGTTTAGTGACTGTAGCTATGCTGTTCTTTGCAGGTATTTACGGTGTCGCCACTCTTGTATTTATTTTAGGATTTGTAGCGTTTTTCCAAATGACATGGGGGCCAGTCGCCTGGGTAATGCTTTCAGAAATGTTTCCGAATAAAATCAGAGGCCAGGCAATGTCGCTTGCTGTAACGCTTGTCTGGGGTGCTAATTTATTAGCTTCCACGACGTTTCCACCGCTGAATGAAGCCTTTGGTGTCGGGTCATTTTTGATCTACGGCTCGGTAAGCACGTTCGCGTTCTTCTTTATTTGGAAATTCGTGCCTGAAACGAAAAATAAATCGCTCGAAGAAATTGAGCAAATCTGGCTCGATCAAAAATCGAAAAATGATCAGGCAAAAGCAGATAGACAGTCTAAACTATCCTAGGATAATGGTGATAAAAATTTAAGGACAAAAAGCCGAGGAACCTTTAGAAGATTCCCGGCTTTTGTAACTGAAAGTAGGTTTTACAGTGAAAATAGGACTGAACGGATCGACTACAAATCAATGCGACTTACTTGAAGACATTGAAGTAGCAGAAAAGGCAGGGTTTGAGACATTAGAGCTCCGCACCTATAAGCTCGACTCTTATTTGGAAGATCATTCAATTACGGAGCTGGCAGAGCACTTTCGAAAGTCCGCAGTTCGTCCCTGCGCCATCAATTCTATCGAGTTTTTTAATATGAAACCGGAGCTTGAGCAGCAGAAAATACTGCAGGAAACAGAGCGCTGGTGCCGGATCGCTTCAAAAATAGGATGCCCATACGTAATCGCCGTGCCTAGTGAAATACCTGAGGGGATACCTAATGAGGACATTATCGAAAACACATCCCGAATGCTTGAACGTATGGGGAGTATTGCATCAAAGCACAATGTGAGTATAGCCTTTGAATTCATCGGCTATAAAAGTTTTTCAGTAAATGAGCTAAAAATGGCTGATTACATTGTATCGCGTACGGATCGACCCAATGTCGGCCTGGTTCTTGACGCTTACCACTTCTTTATTGGAGGCTCGCAGCTCCAGGATCTTGAACAACTGGATAAAGATAAATTATTTATTTTTCATATTGATGATGCCGAAGATGTGGCGGAAGAAGAGCGGACTGAAGCGAACCGGGTATTTCCGACTCTGGGAATTATTCCACTGCAGGATATCGGAAACACCCTGAAGCAGATTGGATACAACGGGGCAGCCAGTCTGGAGCTTTTTCGTGAAGAATATTGGGAGATGGAAAAACAGGAGTGCGCGAACACTGCCTATTATTATGTAGAAAAGGCTCTTAATGAAATATCCTCAAATTAAACAATTCGTATACAAGCTTTCGTAAATTTGCTAAAAAAAGTGAAGTAATTGAATATCCAATACGTATTTGTTTATAATAAACCGTCAAAAGTATAAACGTTGAAGGAAAGAGGGAAGTTAATAAGAAGGAGAAAGAGGAGAAAAATGAAACCAACCATTTACGATGTGGCAGAACGGGCGGGAGTTTCGATTGCTACGGTCTCAAAAGTAATCAATGACAAAGCCGATGTCGGACAAAAAACGAAAAAAAGAATACTGAAGATAATAGAAGAAGTAGGATATCATCCAAGCATGGTAGCCTCCGCGCTTACGGGGAAGCATACGCATACCATTGGACTGGTGATTCCCGATATTGCAAACCCATTCTTTGCAGAGCTCGCGAGAAGTGTAGAAGATACAGGACACGCAAATGGATACAGTGTGGTTATATGCAATACTGACAATGATCCCGAAAAAGAAGTCCAGTATTTGTGGTGGCTGAATCAAAAAAAAGTGGATGGAGTCGTGCTGGGCACTGGTATGCATAATATGGAATCACTCAGAGAATTTATGAATCAAAATATTCCCGTGGTGCTGGTGTCCCGGGATATCCCCACTCTTGCTGTCAGCACTGTACTGGTGGACGATTTTCGGGGAGGTTACCTGGCCGCCCAGCACTTGTTGGCATTAAACCACCGGGAAGTACTGCTGCTGGTTGGGGATTTGGACAATTCAAGTGAACAGAACCGTTTGAGAGGGTTTTACGCAGCTTTTGAAGAGGCGGGGCTTCCTAAAAAGAATGTAAAAATTATAGAAGAGCTGATGACTACCCAGCAGGCTGAGCAGGCTGTAATGGATAGGCTGAAAAAAGACATTAATATCAGTGCGGCGTTTGCCCTGACAGACTTTTTGGCTATAGGAAGCATACAGGGCGCGAGAGGAATTGGAAAAAGTGTGCCCGATGACTTCTCGGTAGTAGGATTTGATGACACGTTCATTGCTGTTCTCAGCCACCCGCCGCTGACCACGATCTCCCAGCCAATCGTGGAAATGGGGGAAGTTGTTACCCAGACGCTCGTAGATCAGATTAAAGGAAAAAAACAGTCAAGCAGAACGATTATTTTGGCTCCGGAAATAAAAGTAAGGCGAACTACAGCTGAAAATAATATAAGCCTGCAGGAACCAGTTCAATGAGGTGTCTAAGCTGTTTTAAGATCTCAAATTGTGTCCAATAAAAAGCAATGTCCCTCCATTAACAGGAAAGGCATTGCTTTTTTAACGCTATTTACTTTTGCGGAGCTCGGCTTTCTGTATTTCGGCTTTCGTTTGTTCGATCAGTTTATCACTCATATTAGCCATGGCCTGGGTGTGCGGGTTATAGCTGAAAAAGATAGCTGGGAGAGGGAAAGAGGCTTCTTTTGTTTCAGCCCAGACCTCTTCAATTTCTTCCGGCAATTCATAAAACCCCACAGCCCAAACGTCAGGGAGCACATGATAATGGCTGTCAAGGAGGTTTACGTTTTGTCCCCCGTCGAACAACTGTCTTTGGGTATAATGCCGTTCCACTACCGTACCGTCCTCCTGAAGCATTACTGCCCGGTATTTTGTTTCCTCCATAATAATTGACCTTCTTTCTGGAACATTAATATATAATTTATCGAATGAAATCTAAACCCCATGTTCCCGGTGAAAAGTAAAAATAAAAGTATTAACAACCGGACGAGAACTTTAATTGTACAAGAGATCTGTTTCAAAGAAAGACAGAGGCTTTAAACACTGCCAAATCAAGCATTAGTATTTTTAGAGTGGCAGGGACAGGTACGAACATGGTCATCCACCATACCAATGGCCTGCATAAATGAATACACCGTTACCGGTCCGACAAATTTGAATTTCCGTGTTTTCAATTCCCTGCTTATTTGAGAGGACAGCTCTGTATAAGATGGAACCTCTGTTTCTTCTTTCCGCTCATGAATAATTGGGGTGAAATCAACATACCGCCAAAAGAAGGAAGACAGGCTGCCGTATTCTTCCTGGATTGTCAGGACTTTTGCAGCGTTGCTTCGCACAGAAGCTAACTTGGCAGAATGTTTAATCACGCCGTAATAATGCCGAATATACTCCAGGTCTTCGTCTGCCATGGAGGCGCACTTCTGAATATCAAATTGCTGAAAAGCTTCCTGGTAATGGTGCCGTTTAGCAAGCACCGTGTTCCAGGAGAGTCCGGATTGAGCGCCTTCAAGCGTTAGCATTTCAAATAAATAGCTGTCATCTGTATTCGGACGTCCCCATTCATTATCATGATACTCCTGCATACGTTCATTTTTTTGTGACCACGAACATCTTTCCAAATGAGATCCCTCCTTTTGATAACAGTACTGACTGTAATGAAATAACTATATCATAAGGCAGGGCGTGCTGAAGCACAGGACTTTGCCTGGTTTAAAAAGCTGCATTCAAAGGCTCCGGTCAATTTTAAACAAAAGCAGATTTCCTGTTACATTTTTGTAATGTAATGGTTTTCAAAGTCTTTTTTATACGCTAGGATGGGAAAAAAGAATCGTTAGAGAAAAAACATAGCCAGTGGAATTAATCCTGAAAAATCGTAAGCAGCAGTCTCATCAAATAACCTGGTAATAATGGAGGGATGGCTCTTGCTGGAAAATAGAGAATATCAACAATCATTACATGAGGGTGTTAATCCAGCAATTGTAAGAGAGGTTGGATACGCAGAAGCGGTAATATACAGTGCGCTCATAAACGAATTTAAGGAGCAAACGGCTTATTTTGGATTTTTGGAGAACGGATGGTTTCACTGCCTGGAGGCTGAACTTGCAGCGCAAACAGAGATGTCAGAACGCTATTTACGTAAAAAAGTTAGAAAATTACAACGATTAGGGTTTATAGAAAAAAGGAAGCTTTATGGCGAAAACCTTAATTACTATCGGATAGCTGTATAATGAAATAGAAGAAGTTTTTGCTGGATTACACGTCCATTTATAGGTGCTGCTCTTAAAATCATAAACTAAATTGAAGAAGTCCTTTGAGTTTTTTTAACTTGAAGGGCTTATTTTTATGTCTTTGTGGCCTAAGTGAGTACAAACATAAAGAAAACGAGCCGACGTGATCAGCAAAACGAACAGGTGGAATAACATCAGTCAACACTTATTCCGGCAGTTGAAATCTGTTTTTAATGACAGCTGTCTTTTCTCTTTGGGAGAAAGGCCGCTGTTTTATTTGGCGGAGGTTTTCAAAAAATATGGAGAAAAGAAAGTTTTGTACTTATTAGTTTGATTAAGGGGTATATAAGGTAAAGTAGTTTAAAAATGAAGAAATTTATGGAAAATATCCGGAAACGGGTGGGAAATGAGGGATAACCGATGGCTGTACGGGAATCAGCTTCCGATGAATACCAACAATCGGCAGTAGTCATCGTCGATAATGAAGGAGCGGAAGAAAGAGTAAATCTTCGCGTTTTGAGTAATAAAGCTATAAAAGCATTGGCAAAGGACAGCGGCTTAAAAATTAAATCAACCAGAAAACAGGATATGATTGATGAAATTATAAATCAGTCAGATGGCTTTAAGCTGACGATTCAACATGAGGAAGCAGAAAATGCAGAAGGCTCGTCTACAAGTCAAAAAAATGAAGAAAATTACGCCGGAGTCATTATTTCGAATAAAGATGGTAATGAAGAAGAGGTTAACCTGTATTCGATGGATAAGCAGGCTGTTAAAAAATTGGCGGCAGACAGCGGACTGCAGGTAACGAAAGAAGATAAAAACGGTATGATTAAGGAAATCATGAAACAGGTTAATGAAGCGTATCAGGGGACACAAGAAACGTCTGATGAGAATAATAACGAAAACGAGTCTGAAAATGAAGAAGGTAAGAGCAACGCAGACGAATCAGGTGCCGCAGCTTCTTCTTTCCTATCGAAAGCTGCACATGAAAGCCTCATCCGTGGAGTTACACGTACCCTGGCTTCAGAATGGAAGAACGACATGCATAAAAAGCTCAAAGAAGAGCTCAAGCAGCAGGTGAAAAATGACTTTATGGAGAATTCATGGGACGATTTGATAAAAGAAATAAGGCGAGAAGCCACAAAAAGCAGCGACAGCAGAAAAAGAGCTTCGTCTATCAAGGCCCTTGCCGACAAATAAAGGTTCGGCAGGGTCATTCAGAGTTGAGCAGTAAAGAAAGGAGAAAACATAATGACTGATAAAAAAGATAAAGTTACCTACGGGCTGATGGCAGCCGGAAGTTTGATCGGAGGAGCTATCCCGATGATCACAAAGGGGATTAAAAAGAAAGACGGGGAGGAGGAATCTTCTGAAGATTCGAAGGAAGAAACCAATGCTTCGGAGGAAGAAAATGAAAGCGGGGGAGCAGCTTCCTTGTTGAAGAAGCCTCTAAAAAAAGCCGGGGAAGCCAAAGACAGCGTAAAGCAGACCGCAGAAAAATCGAAAGCGAAAATTCCCGGCATGTCAGGATCATCTTCAGAGAATAAAAATGAAAAACAGACGCCTAAAAAAGCAAGAATGGTTTCTAAAAATGAAGGCAGGCCGCAATTAAAAAATGCAGGGAACGCAGCGGGCTCTGCTTCCAAAGGAAAACCGGCGCCTTCTAAAAAGAAAAAATCCAAACAGAATGGCCCCCGGCTTACCGAAGTAATGGATAGCGTTAATGCATTTTTCGAAAACTATGTAGCTGAACCAAAGCGTATCACTTCTACAGAAGAAAAAGACGGCGTATGGCACGTGAAAATCGATGTGCTGAACAACGATGGCAGAAAAACGAAAGTGGAAACGTACGAAGCCACCGTAGACGAAGACCTGGAGATCACTTCATATAAGCAGGTGAAATAAATTCTACTATTAAGCTTGGCCCCATGCAGACTTCTCAAAAAGAAGTGCTGTATGGGTTTTTTAGTTGCTGATATGCCCTGGAAAAGCTTAAAAACTAATAGATTTACCACGTACAAGCAAAATTCAAAAGTATTTTCTTTCTTTATTTCTAATAATGTTACGCGAACACGGGCTTATTGTAATAATAGCGTAATATTTTAAATATATTTTCAGTAGTAATGAGTAAAAATACGGCAGTTTTTAGTGGAATATGTGCAGGAATACCTGTTAATTTTACATAATATGAAAAACTATTAAGGTTAGATTACAACTAAATTAATGTTATTGCCATTTGTGCTTTTTCAAGGCATAATCGGTAGCGTTGTGTTTGAGAGACGGCACAAAAAAACAAAAGCAGTAAAACAACATGATAATCAATGCAGTGACGACGTAAAGGCAAGTAAACATATAGGTAAACTTTTCAATGGATTTCGTCATTAGGACGAATAACAAATATTATAATTAAAAAGGATGAATTATTTATGATGAAAAAGACACTATTCGGTACAGCAATTACAGCAGGCGTCGTATTCGGAGCACCACAGGCAGCAGACGCATCCATCGGTGACCATGGTTCTATGACTTACGGCGACGTTAACTCCTCTGTTGCAGAGCTTCAGGACACGCTGAAGGAAAAAGGCTACTTCCACGGAAATACTGGTTCTACATTCGGCCCAAGAACGCTCAGCGCCGTAAAAGACTTTCAGGCAGCAAACGGTATTTCTTCTTCTGCGGGCAACTACTTCGGCGTAGCCGGCCCAGAAACGCAGGCAGCTCTCGGCGGATCTTCTGAGTCCTCCAGTGAATCCAGCGAAGAAGTAGCAGGAGCTTCGACTTCCGAGTCCTCGAACAGCACAAGCGGCGGCGAAACCATGACAGTGGAAGCAACAGCATACACTGCTGAGTGTGCAGGCTGCAGCGGCATCACGGCAACAGGCGTTAACCTTAACAACGATCGTGACGCTAACGTCATCGCTGTTGATCCGGACGTTATCCCACTCGGCTCCACTGTAAAAGTGGAAGGCATGGGCACTTATAAAGCAGAAGACACTGGCGGCGCTATTAACGGCAATCGCATCGACGTTCACGTACCAACCAACTCCGAAGCACTTTCCTTCGGCCGTAAGGACGTTGAAGTAACAGTAGTCGACTAATCATCATAATAAGCGGACCGAAACCGGAGGAAATTCTCCGGTTTCGGTTTTTTTAGCTTGAAAAAGGCTTTAAAGGGTCTTGAATTATATTAATTGTTTTTCTAGGTTCATAAACGGTTATTGTATTAATAATAATGATTTTAATCTTCGTCTAATAATGATAATCTATATTTGGTGTAAAATTATTGGAAAAGATGCGTCCCTGACGTGAACAAAATATGGCCGGAAGATTTCCGCCAAAAGGAGACGTCTTTTTCTATTATGTAGGGAGTAGGAAAGAAATGAATAAACAACAGGGTGAAAAAGAAATCATTTTAATCGGGGCCGGCATTATGAGTGCAACATTAGGTGCACTGCTGAAAGAGCTGTCCCCGGACTGGAATATCAAAGTGTTTGAAAAGCTGGAAAAGCCGGGAGAAGAAAGCTCGAATGAATGGAACAATGCTGGAACCGGACATGCGGCTCTATGTGAATTAAATTATACAAACGAGCAGCCGGATGGCTCCGTTGATATCAGTAAGGCCATCAGCATCAATGAAAAATTTCAGGTATCCAAACAGTTTTGGGCCTATCTGGTGAAAAGCGATTTGATCCACAATCCACGGGGCTTTATTATGCCTCTGCCCCACATCAGCTATGTGCGCGGCGATCATAACGTCTCCTTTTTACGGACGCGTTATGAAAAAATGTCTGCGCATCCATTATTTTCAGGGATGGAATTTTCAGAGGACCCGGAAGTGCTTGAAAAATGGATGCCGTTAATGATGAAGGACCGACAGATTGAAGAACCGATAGCGGCTTCTAAAATTGCAGACGGCACCGATGTGAATTTTGGCTCGTTGACGAGTCAGCTGTTTAACCATCTTGAAAAGAATAACGTAGAAATGAAATATAACCATGACGTGGATGATATTACGCGTAACGAAGACGGCACCTGGGAAGTGAAGGTGCGCAATCATCAAAAAGAAACGCTTGAGCTGCACGAGGCGGATTTTGTGTTTATTGGTGGAGGCGGCGGAAGCCTGCACCTGCTGCAAAAATCCGGTATTCCAGAAGGAAAGGGCATCGGTGGTTTTCCGGTAAGCGGCCAGTTTATGGTCTGCCAGAATCCGGATGTCGTCAACGGGCATTTCGGCAAAGTGTACGGCAAAGCGCCCGTCGGAGCACCTCCAATGTCTGTTCCGCATCTGGACACGAGGTATATTAATAATCAGGAAACACTTTTATTTGGACCGTATGCCGGCTTCTCTCCAAAGTTTTTGAAAACGGGGTCCCTGATGGATTTATTGAAATCCGTCAAGCCGGATAACCTGATTACAATGATGGCAGCGGGAGCTAAGAACATGCCATTAACGAAATACCTGATCACGCAGGTAATGCAGTCAAAGGAACAGCGCATGGAAGAGCTCCGGGAATTTGTCCCAAGCGCAAAAACAGAGGACTGGGAGCTGCTCGTAGCCGGCCAGCGGGTTCAGGTTATTAAAGATACCGAAGAAGGTAAAGGTACCCTTCAGTTCGGCACAGAAGTGATCAGCGCGGAGGACGGCTCTATAGCTGCACTCCTCGGAGCATCTCCGGGTGCGTCGACTGCCGTATCTGTGATGCTCGAAATTATGGAGAAATGCTTCCCAGAGCAACTTGAAGCATGGGAGCCGAAAATAAAAGAAATGATCCCTTCATACGGTATTAACCTTTCAGAAAATCCAGAGATGATTGAGGAAATCCATAAGTCTACCGAGCAGGTGCTTGGATTGAAAAATCAAAAACAGCCGCAAATGACGTAAATATAATTTTAATTATTTTAAAAGCCTCTTTTCAGTTTAAACAGCTGAAAAGAGGCTTTTTTGATGTGAGCCCGAGTAATTATTGGCCGAGGTGATAGTATCATGTACTTATAAAAAATAATCCCGGTAATAGTAGATCGTTGTTATTAAAGTAAGTAAGGTATATGTAAGGGCGACGAAGAAAGGCATTGAGAAACGGAGACCGCTGCGGGATTCTGTTTCCATTCTAATACCTGTATCCCCCTGCGTCTGCATACGAACGGCATCGGAGAAAAAGCCGCCGGACGAAGTAAGCCAGCCGATCACAATTGTGGCAGCCAGGCCGGTTAAAAACGAAAATTCAATGAAAGTTGCAGATAAAAGAAAGGCTATAAGCCAGTTAACGGCGATAATACCGATTAGCGTTATCAAGCCGGGTAATGATTTCTTCATAGCAGGCTCTCCCTTCAGTATTATATGAAGTGTCATTGTTTCCTAATCTTTTAAGTATGCCACCATAATATATAAAATGGTTGATTATGTAAATATTATTAAAGCATTTGTAGGTATTTAAGCACCGGAAAAAAGTAGCTTAAAATAGGAAATTATATACCGGATTTTTAAACGCTCGTTTGATACGATTCTTTATGTCAATACAAAAAGAGATGATAATAAAGGATGGAGAGAAGAAAGGATGAATAAATCAACAGCATTTTTACTGATAATATCTATTATCGCGATTTCTTTTGCGGCGATATTTGTAAAATGGTCCGAAGCACCGGCCACGATTCTCAGCATGTACCGCATGTATATTGCCAGTTTGTTTTTACTCCCTTTTGTCTGGTTAAAAAGACGAGACTTTAAAAATATCAAAAAACAGGAATGGGTGCTTTTCATCTTTTCAGGGGTTTTCCTTGGCATGCATTTTGCACTCTGGTTTGGTTCATTAAAGCTGACAACGGTGGCAAGCTCCACCATTATTCTGGCCCTGCAGCCGGTAGTAGCGCTGGCCGGCGGCTTTTTGATTTATAAAGAACGAATCAGCATACCGCAGCTGATTACGATCAGCCTGTCGATTTTAGGAGTAGTGATTATTGGTTTGGGAGACCTTGGGCGCAGCAGCAGCTCTGCCTTACTCGGCAACCTGCTTTCCTTTTTGAGCGTGATAGCGGTGGTCGTTTATTTATTAATCGGCCAGCGTGTAGTGAAGCGGGTATCGCACTGGCTATACAGCTTTATAGTATTTTTTGTGGCGGGGATATCGCTTCATGCTTTTAATGCATTCTCCGGTATTCCAGTAACGGGGTACGGGGCCGAAGAGTGGCAGATATTTATGCTGCTTGCGATTCTTCCAACGATTGCCCACGTCATTTACAATCATCTGTTGAACTTTATTAACACATCCACTATTTCAATGACGATTCTGGGCGAACCGGTTGGCGCTACTATCCTGGCGTTTTTCATTCTTGGAGAAGAAGTCGTCGCACTACAGATTATCGGCGGGATGATCGTGCTGCTCGGGGTCGGATTGTTTTTAGTTCAGCAGAAGAAAGCATATCAACTTTAGAAATAATAAATGTAATTTAACGGCCGGAAAGAATAGAAAAGAGTATAATCAATGTAACAGACTCATTATTTTAATAACAGTCATCTTTGAACCACAATACACGGCAAAAAGAGGAGGACTGATAATGAATAATGAAGAATTGGTGCAAAAATTTAACAAGCAGGCCTATAAGCACGAGAGGCATAGAAAATATGAAGCAGATAATAAATGGAGAAGAAAGATATGCGGTGCCGCGAGAGAGAAAACACTGGAAATCGCTGTCGGAGCAGGGATGAATTATGCTTTTCTGCCTTTGGACGCTGAATATACCGGTGTTGATTTCAGCCCGGGAATGCTTGAGGCGGCAGAAGCCGGCGCGAAAGAATACAAAGTAAATGCTGATTTTATTTTATCCGAAGTAGAACATTTATCATTTCCGGAAAACACATTTGATACGATTCTTTCTACCGGCACATTATGCTGCTACAAGGATCCAATTCGTGTGTTGAATCTCTTGAACAAATGGTGCAAAAGTGAGGGAGAGATCCTGCTGCTTGAGCATGGGTTACTAAATAATAAAGGTGTGCGGTGGCTGCAGCATCACCTGAATCCTATATTTTTAAAATCATTCGGCTGTCATCATGACCGGAATATCAAAGGAATAGTCGATGCTTCTGATCTGGAAATTGTAAAATATGAACGGGCCCAGCTGGGATATCTTTATCTGCTTTGGACTAAATCGACCGGGTAATATATAAAAACAGTACTGATTTATTTCAATCAGCTTTTGACGTGCAGGCTCTCACATTCAATGATTAATGAAGCATTTAAACGGAAATAAACGAAGAGAAGCAGTTATGTTTTTGCTGCTTCAAATTATTTTGCACGCGAGTGTTTAAACGAGAGGAGTATTTTTATGGCTGATCAGCCGAAAAGTTTAGAAGATCAGTTCGACGGGCAGGCCGAAGCGAAATTAATGCCAATTGCAAAGTATTACTTTGAATTGAAGCGGCAGGACAAAAGCGTTCACTGGGAGATTTCCATTGTGGACAAAGACGATGAAGAGGATGTTTTTATTGGTTGGGCAGAAGAGTTAACCAATCGCAGCAATTACATTGAAGTAGATCCGATCCGGGCAGAGGACGGCGAAGATGCTACCAACCAGGTCATTCAAAAAATTAAAGATCATCTATAATAGAGAGTTTAGAAGAAATGAATAATTGATTTAATCAGGTAAGGCTAAAGTTAATTCAGTCTTACCTGATTTTTTGTTTCATGACAATTCCGCAAAGTAGTCATGAAGGTCCTGAATGGTATGTGTATTGTTGCCTGTTTAGGAATAAAAATATATCGATTATCAATAAATTTAATGGTAGAATAAAAGCATCAAGAGGGAGGTGCTTTTGATGAAAAGAGGCTCAACGCTCTTTTTAAAGATAGCTGTCATTTGTATCGGACTGCCGGTGCTTGCTTTATGTTTGTTTGGGCTGCCTGTGATTGCGAGAGAAGCTGCGGGCAGTGAAACGGGATTCGCCTACGTTATATACGGAATTTTAGCTGTAATGTATGCAGCGGCAGTTCCCTTTTTTGCTGCTTTGTATCAAGCATTTAAGCTATTGAATTACATTGACAAAAACAAAGCATTTTCAGCATTGGCTCTCAAAGCTTTAAAAGTGATTAAGTACTGTGCGGTTGCCATCAGCGGTTTGTATATAGCAGGAATGCCGCTGTTTTACATCTTTGCGGAATTAGATGACGCCCCGGGAGTTATCCTGATTGGAGCAGGCTTTGTATTTGCTCCGGCAGTAGTGGCAGTTTTTGCTGCCGTTCTACAAAAATTATTTCAGCACGCGATAGATATAAAATCTGAAAATGATTTAACGGTCTGAGGTGAAAGCTAGTGGCGATAATCATCAATATTGACGTAATGCTTGCGAAAAGAAAAATGAGCGTAACTGAACTTTCGGAAAAGGTCGGCATTACAATGGCAAATCTTTCGATTCTGAAAAACGGGAAGGCGAAAGCTATACGATTCTCCACTCTCGAAGCAATATGCAGGGCACTGGATTGTCAGCCTGGAGATATTTTGGAATACAGAGAAGAAAAGGAGGCAGATGAATAAAGTTTAAAAAATTAATATTAAAGGGAGCAGCTAGTAGTTCTGAGGATTGCACTCCCTTAATCCCAAACACTTTCTCTTTTAACGAGGTGTAAACGCTAAACTAGAGAGAGCAATTTATCACAATTAAGGTAGAGCAGGTTTTCACCAATAAGATGAACCCATTT
>NZ_JBQLID010000025.1:0-13151 GCF_056034405.1 Marinococcus sp. LNHM4E3-1
AACACGGAAGTTAAGCTCTTCAGCGTTGATGATAGCCGGGGGTTCTCCCCCCGTGAAAGTAGATCGCTGCCGGGCGAGTTCAACCGTTTCCCTTTTCGGGGAAGCGGTTTTTTTATATTTTTTTCCTTTTTCTCTATGCTACAATAAACATACTAATCATTAGGAGGGAGAAAAGCTATATGGATATTGTGCCTATCGGGGATCATGCCTTAAGTGTGCAATTTGAAAATGTGATTTCTCCCTCCGTGAACCGAAAGGTACACCGGCTGTATGAAGCTTTAACAAAAGAACGGCCGGAGGGGATGAGTGAGTGTGTTCCAGGCTACCGCGCATTGACTGTCTATTATAATCCCCTGCAAATACAGTACGAACGTCTTTACGAACTCATTTATAAAATGTTTGAGCGCATGGACAAAGCATCGGAAGGTGCATTGAAAACGTACTATCTGCCGGTTTGTTATGACGTATCATTTGGACAGGATATCGAACGTCTTGCAGCAGATAACGAACTGTCTGTAGACGAAGTGGTGGAGCTGCACAGCAGTTCATCCTATTTTATTTATATGCTGGGCTTTACTCCGGGTTTTCCTTATCTCGGCGGGCTTGATGAACGACTTCATACTCCCCGCCTGGAAACACCAAGAGGAAAAGTGGAAGCCGGATCTGTTGGCATAGCCGACGCTCAGACAGGTGTGTATTCGATTGACAGTCCGGGAGGATGGAACATTATTGGTAAAACTCCGGTGCCTTTGTTCAATGCAGCGCACGATAAACCTGCGCTTCTAACCCCGGGCCATCTGCTCCGGTTTGAGCCTGTCGCATATAAGAAATACGCTGAAATTGAAAAATCTATCGGCCGTGGAGGGTACAGCATCCGTGTAGAAGAGGAGGGAGAGGTATGATCATTGATCTAAATTGTGACCTGGGGGAAAGTTACGGTATTTATACCCTGGGCATGGATCAGAAGGTGCTTCCTTTAGTGTCATCGGCGAACGTTGCCTGCGGAGGTCATGCGGGCGATTCGGCAGTGATGGCGCGTACAGTTGCTCTTGCCAAACAGTATGGTACGGCCGTCGGTGCCCACCCCGGCTTTTTGGATAAAGAAGGGTTTGGCCGCAGATACATAGCGATGGATGAAGAAGAAATTTATCAGCTTTGCCTCTATCAAATTGGGGCTCTCCATGCCTTCTGCTGTGCAGCGGACGTGCAGATGCAGCATGTAAAACCGCACGGGGCCTTATACAACGCTGCTCTTCGCGATTCCGCTGCTGCCAGAGGAGTGGCGCGGGCAGTGAAAGATTTTAATGAAAATCTCCTTTTATTTGCCCCTGTTCATACAGAGCTGCAGGCAGCGGGGGAAAGACAAGGCTTGAGGGTAGCAAAGGAAATGTTTGCAGACCGTACCTATACTGCTGACGGAACGTTGACTCCAAGAAAAGAGCAGAACGCCTTCGTCGATAAACCTGAAGACGCTGCCGCCCAGGTGCTTGATGTCCTTCAGGAGGGAACAATTAAAGCAGTGGACGGCACAGCTGTAGCAATGGAAGCAGATACCATATGTGTACACGGGGACAATGAACAGGCGGTTCTGTTTATTCAACATTTAAGGAATCAGCTTGAGCATCAAGGAGCTTCGGTGCAGGCAGCGGGGGAATTTATATGAACAAAACGCCTGTCTGCACCGTACAAAAAGCAGGGCTCTTTACGACTATCCAGGATACAGGCCGAACCGGATATCAGCACCTCGGTGTACCGGTCTCCGGAGCGATGGATCTGTATGCGCTCCGGATGGGGAACATTCTCTGCGGCAACTATTTGTCCGCAGCCGGACTGGAGCTGACGTTAATGGGACCGACCCTTACGTTTCACGAAGAGACGGTTATTGCGGTTACAGGTGGAAACTTGCAGCCGGAAGTAAATAAAGAACCCATTCCAATGTGGGCAACGAGAAAAGTTTACGCAGGAGACGAACTGACCTTTAACGGCCCGGCACACGGAGCACGTGCCTACTTTTGTATTGCAGGAGGCCTGGAGGTGCCAGTCGTTTTAGGAAGCCGCTCGACGTACACAAAAGCTGGCATAGGAGGGATGGAGGGCCGTGAGCTTGAAAGCGGCGATACCCTGTATCGCGGCAACGTAAGTGCTGCTCCAAAGCCCTTTGAACGCCGGCTCCCCCCGGCGAGTATTCCAGTTTATGAAAAACAACAGACGCTCCGGGTAGTGGCTGGTCCGGAATTTGATAAATTAACAGCGGAAGCTGGAAAGAGACTGCTCCGGGAAGCTTATGTGGTGACCCAGGAAGCTGATCGGATGGGTATCCGGCTCCAGGGTCCGGAAGTGTCTTTGCTTGGTACTGGGGATATTATATCGGACGGGGTGGGGTTTGGAACTATTCAGCTGGCATCAGACGGCCAGCCGATGATTTTAATGGCTGACCGGCAGACGACGGGAGGTTACGCCCGTGTGTTAAATGTCATCAGTGCCGATTTATCGAAAGCTGCCCAACTGCAGCCAAATGCTTCTGTGGTGTTTGAGCAGGTAACGCTTGAGGAAGCGCGAATCGCTTTCAGGCAGATGCATCGTTCGCTCGAAGACGTGTACTTTGCTGTGAATAATAAAAAATGGCGATAAAATATTTAAAAACCCCTTGTGCTCATTTATCCTGCGTGGTAAGATAATAATTGTCTTGTTGAGAGACACCATGCATAGTGCGGTGACAACAGCGAAGAGGATCCACCCGTTCCCATGCCGAACACGGAAGTTAAGCTCTTCAGCGTTGATGATAGCCGGGGGTTCTCCCCCCGTGAAAGTAGATCGTCGCCGCGCTATACCAAATCGCGGGATAGAGCAGTCTGGTAGCTCGTCGGGCTCATAACCCGGAGGTCGGAGGTTCAAATCCTCCTCCCGCAACCAATTATACTAATCCATTAAAGCCTTAAAGGCTTTTTTTTATGAAATAAATTGCAATAAATGAAGCCGGAAACCAAACTACCCTTTGTGCAGCACGCACAGAGGGTAGTTTTTGGATAAAAGCGAAGAGATGCTTTTTTCGTTTACTGTACGCGATTGCAAGAATACGATAAACTAGCAGGAGACTATTATGAGAGATCATTGAGGAGCAGTTTATGCCAAACGATGAATTTGACTGGATTAATGAACGAAGACCAACGCGGACCTTCCAGGAACGGCTGGAAGTAGGAATAGGTGATGACGCGGCGGTGTACCGGCCGCTTGCGCATATGAATGAAATTGTCTGCGTGGATACGATGATTGAAGACGTGCATTTTCGAAAAGATACGATGAAACCATTTGATATCGGCTTTAAAGCGCTGGCTGCAAACATTAGCGACGTCGCTGCCATGGGAGGCGTGCCGCATTTTTACGTGATATCGATTGCAATAACGCCCGGCTGGTCCGAAGAGGAATTAAACGAACTGTACCGGGGAATGAATGAACTGGGTGCACGCTATCAGATGGATATGATTGGCGGAGATACGGTATCCTCGCGTCGCGACTTAATGGTGAGTATTACGGTGATCGGTGCGGTGGAAGAAAAACAGCAGCTGCTGCGAAGCTCTGCGGAACCTGATGATATTGTGTTTTTAACCGGACCGGTCGGTATGTCCGCTGCCGGACTCGAGCTTCTGCTCGAACGGACAAGGGACGGGGCATACTCTGAGCGGGAAAAAGCATTGATTGCCTATCATCAGCGGCCGGTGCCCCAGGTAGAGGCAGGACGTCTGCTGGTGGAATGCGGTGGCCGTATTGCCTTGAATGATATAAGTGACGGGCTGGCAAGCGAATGCTGTGAGATTGCGGAGGCTAGCGGTGTTTCGATGGAACTGGACTTTTCCGGGCTTCCCGTCCACGAAGCTATGGAGCAGTTGGAGATTCAAACAATGAAAAAGCATATGTTTTACGGCGGAGAAGATTTCGAACTGGTCGGAACGGCTGCTTCTTCCGATTGGAAAAAGCTCAGCAGGAGATTCGAGCAAGCCGGACTTGCACTGTATGCGATTGGAAAGGTTTCAGAGGGGAATGGAGAAGTGTTCCTCCAGGAAAACGGCTCCCGTACAAAGCTGGAAAAATCAGGCTATAATCATTTTCGTCCATCATAAGCAGCAGAAAGGAAGAAACGCTATGACAGAGTGGGTCATCCACACTTCGTCTCCGGAGGAAACGGCGGCGTGGGGAGAGCTTTTGGGCCGATACGCGGAGGCAGATGAAAAAATATGGCTGGTCGGCAGTCTCGGAGCAGGGAAAACACATTTTGCCAAAGGCTTTGCCAGAGGCCTGGAAGTTACCACAATGGTGAATAGCCCGAGCTTTACGATCGTTAAAGAATATCAAGGACGGCTGCCTTTGTTTCATATTGACCTTTACCGGCTGTCAGAGGAGGAAGCAGAGGAAATCGGCATTGAAGAATACTTTGAGGCAGGTGGAGTATCGCTGTTGGAATGGCCGGTTCGTCTGGAAGCATGGCCGGAGGATCGTCTGGAAATAGATATTCAATACACCGGGGAAACGAGCAGGCAATTGACTTTGACAGCCGTTGGCGAGCGGTGGAAGGCAAAGATGAAGGAGTTGCAGAACGATGAAAATGCTCGCAATTGACACATCCACGCACGTGCTGGGCATCGCTCTTGCAGATGAACAGAAAATTCTCGGAGAATATACTACCAACATTAAAAAAAATCATTCCGTCCGTCTGATGCCGGCGGTGGAATCACTGATGAAAGAAAGCGGTGTTGTCCCGGAAGATCTGGATGCGGTGGCAGTAACGACCGGGCCAGGCTCCTACACCGGCGTGCGCATCGGAGTAACAACAGCCAAATCATTGGCCTGGGCTTTAAATATCCCGCTTTATCCCGTATCAACGCTTCAGGTATTTGCCCAAAACGGTCTCGGATTTCCAGGTCTCGTTTCCCCACTGATTGATGCGCGAAGAAATCAGGTCTACACGGCGGCTTTTTCCGGAAGTGCGGAAGAAAACGCAGTAGTACGTCAAATGAAAGACCAGATCATTCTGCTCCCGGAATGGCTCGAGGTGCTGGAGCAAACCCAGGAACAAATTCTGTTTGTCGGAGAGGACACGGAAAGCCGGCAGGAGCTGATCCGGGAACGACTTGGCAGCCGGGCGGTTTTTGCAGACTGGACGAAACAGACAATCCGTCCGGCGGAAATTATCCGGATCGCCCGCACCGCCGGCGAAGCACAGGATGCACACGCAGTGGTGCCGGAATATGCCCAGCTTGCCGAAGCAGAAAAAAATTGGCAGAAAGCCCAAAGCGGGAGATCCGAATGAAAGCAGAAATACTGATCCGGATGATGAGTGCCGACGATATAGACAATGTGATGGAAGTAGAACACAACGCCTTCTCGATGCCGTGGAGCCGGCGAGCGTTTGAAAATGAAATGTACAACAACCAGTTTGCCCATTATCTGGTGGCGGAAGTCGCAGGCAGAATTGTCGGCTACTGCGGGGTGTGGATCGTCATTGACGAGGCGCATGTAACCAACATTGCGGTGCATTCACGCTACCGCGGACGGAAAATTGGCCAGGAGCTGCTGGCCAATTTAATGGAGCTTGCCTACACATACGGGGCCCGGACGATGACGCTCGAAGTGCGTGAAACCAATGAAACGGCCAGGAACCTGTACGATAAATTCGGATTCGTGCCCGGCGGTGTGCGAAAAAATTATTATATGGACAATAATGAAAATGCGATAGTAATGTGGGTGAATATGAATGAACGAGCATGAACCAATAGATATTTTGGCTGTGGAAACGAGCTGTGACGAAACAGCTGCGGCAGTTATCAGAAACGGCACCGAGATCCGGTCCAACGTCGTCCTCTCCCAGATGAAAAGCCATAAACGCTTTGGCGGCGTCGTGCCCGAGGTCGCTTCGAGACATCATGCGGAATCCATCACCCAGGTAATGGAGCAGGCCCTCGAGGAAGCAGGAAGCTCATTTTCTGATTTGTCCGCCGTGGCGGTAACGGAAGGCCCGGGACTTGTCGGGGCGCTTCTTGTCGGCGTGAACGCCGCAAAAGCGACAGCCTACGCGAAGGGGCTGCCGTTGATAGGCGTTCACCATATTGCGGGTCATATTCAGGCGACCCGGCTCGAGGCGGAGTGGGAGTACCCAGCTCTTGCCCTCGTTGTATCCGGCGGCCATACGGAGCTGGTGCTGATCAAAGAAGAAGGGGAGTATGATCTGCTCGGCCAGACAAGAGATGATGCCGTGGGAGAAGCATATGATAAAGTCGCACGTACTCTCGGCCTGCCGTATCCCGGCGGCCCGGAGCTCGACAAACTGGCTAAAACCGGAGCACCGACCGTACCGCTGCCTGTGGCGTGGCTTGAGGAAGGTTCGTATGATTTCAGCTTCAGCGGATTGAAATCAGCCGTCATGAATACACTCCATAATGCCCGCCAGCGTGGGGAAGAACTAGCTCCGGAAGACGTTGCGTCAAGCTTTCAGCAGAGCGTCATTACCGTGCTGACGGAGAAAACGGCCCGAGCGGCAGAAGCCTGCGGAGCCAGACAGGTAATGGTAGTCGGAGGTGTGGCAGCCAACAGCGGTCTGCGGGCTGCGATGGAAGAAAAATTCAGAGAGAGCGGCGTAAAGCTGCAGATCCCGCCGCTTCATTTATGTACCGATAATGCAGCCATGATCGGAGCTGCCGCCTATATCAACTGGAAAAAGGGAAATTTTTCAGGCATGGATTTAAACGGGGTGCCCGGCCTGCCGCTTCATACGTAACAAAAAACCCGTGCTCTCTTTTGCAGAGAACACGGGTTTTGCTGTAACTAGGAACTGGATTCTTCGAGCTGCAGCTCTTCCCATTCCTCCATCAGCTGCTCTAGCTCGCCTCTCAGTTCATTGATTGAGGTCTGATAGCCGGCGGCCTTTTCATGGTCTTCGTATACGTCGGGCTCGAAAAGAGCTGCTTCCTGCTCCTCGACGAGCTGTTCCTTGGCTTCAATATCCTGTTCAATTTGCTCGATGCGGCGCTGCCGCTTGCGGGCCTCCCGCTTGGCTGCTTTGTCGTCTGCAAACGAGGATTTAGCCGCACCGGCATCCTCCTGCTTCGGTCCTTCACGCTCGGCCTGAAGCGCTGCTTTTTCCCGTTCTTCTTCTTTTTTGAACAAATAGTAATCATAATCCCCGATGTAGTTGCGGACGTCGCCGTCCCCCATTTCGAGAATGCGTGTTGCAATCCGGTTCAGAAAGTACCGGTCGTGGGAAACAAACAAAATTGTTCCCGGGTAATCAATCAGAGCGTCTTCGAGCACTTCCTTGCTGTCGAGATCGAGATGGTTGGTCGGCTCGTCAAGCAGCAGAAAATTCGACTTCTGCATCATCATTTTGGCGAGCGAGAGGCGCGCTTTTTCGCCGCCGCTAAGGTCGGACACCTGCTTCAGCACGTCTTCGCCGGTAAATAAAAACTGGCCGAGCACGGTACGAATATCCTTTTCGTTTTCGAGCGGATATTCATCCCACAGCTCCTGCAGGACGGTTTTGCCTGAATTCAGTTCGGCCTGCTGCTGGTCGTAATAGCCGAGATCTACTTTACTTCCGAGCTGAATATGCCCTTCATCCGGTTCAAAGTCTCCCTTGATCGTTTTTAAAAAGGTACTTTTCCCCGTCCCGTTTGGTCCAATCAGCGCAATGCTCTCACCGCGCTGGGCCCGGACATTTAAACGTTCGAACACAGGCGCTTTGTTGTCAAAACGAAAGGTGAGGTCTTCTGCTTTCAATACATCGTTGCCGCTCTGACGGTCGATGTCGAAGCGCAGAGTAGCGGATTTGCCGTCCCGCTGCGGTTTGTCGAGCTTATCCATTTTCTCGAGCTTTTTCCGCCGGCTCTGGGCCCGTTTTGTTGTAGATGCGCGTACGATGTTTTTCTGCACGAAGTCTTCAAGCTCAGAAATTTCCTTCTGCTGCTTTTCATAGGCCTGCATTTCCTGTTCAAACAGCTCGGCCCGTTTTTCCTGAAAGGCACTGTAGTTGCCGTAGAACAAACGGGCTTTCTTATGAATAATTTCGTATACCTTCGTTACGATCTGGTCCAGAAAGTACCGGTCGTGGGAAACGATCAGGACAGCCCCCGGATAACTGCTTAAATACTGCTCGAGCCAGCGCAGTGTATCCATATCAAGATGGTTGGTCGGCTCGTCAAGAATTAAGAGCTCCGGCTTGGCCAGGAGTAGCTTGCCGAGAGCAAGACGGGTCTTCTGGCCGCCGCTTAACGACTGCACCGGCGTGTCGAGGGAGAAGCTGCCAAAGCCAAGACCCGCCAGCACCGTGCGGATGTCGGACTCGTAGCGGTAGCCGCCGCGCGCTTCGAATTCCTGCTGGCGCTGGTCATAGTCGGCCATCAGCTTTTCATAGGCCCTGGCGTCGTCAATAATATCGGGCTCGGACATTTTCGATTCCATACGACGCAGCTCCGCTTCAGCTTTTTGCAGGTGGGTAAAAACATCAAGCATTTCATCCCACATCGTTTTATCACTGTTCAGGCCGGTATGCTGCTCAAGATACCCGAATGTCGTGCCCTTTGGCATCGTGATCGAACCGGAATCATACGAGGATTCACCGGCAAGAATTTTCAGGAGAGTGGATTTGCCGGCCCCGTTTTTGCCGACCAGGGCCACCCGCTCACCTTCCTTTACCTCGAGTTTTATTTGATCAAGTACGGTTTCTGCCCCAAAAGACTTGGTGACACCCGAACATTGAAGTAAAATCATATTTATATAGCTCCTTTAATAACAACTCTGATAGTATCAGTGTATCGTACTTTTCGGCGAAACGCGAAATAGGATACGTCTTGCTGCAGGTAAGCGTTTCGGTACGTTTTCATAGGGACGCATGCTATACTGTCTACAGACAATGACAATACATTTAGGTGGAAATAATTATGAATACAGACCAGCAAAAAATTCCGCAGGCAACCGCAAAGCGGCTGCCCCTATATTATCGATTTCTGGAAAGCCTGTATGCAACAGGCAAAACCCGCGTTTCTTCAACCGAATTGAGTGAGGCGGTCAAGGTGGATTCGGCAACAATCCGCCGGGATTTTTCATATTTCGGCGCGCTCGGCAAGAAAGGGTACGGCTACAATGTACAGTACCTGCTGTCGTTTTTCCGGACTACCCTGGACCAGGATGAGGCGACAGACGTCGTACTTCTCGGCGTCGGGAACCTCGGGAAGGCGCTGCTTCGCTACAATTTCTCCAAAAATGAAAACACCCGGATTGTGGCTGCATTTGATATCAATAAAGACATGGTGGGAGAGCAGATTGGAAATGTGCCGGTGTATCATACCGATGATCTGGCGGAGAAGCTTGAAGAGCATAACGTTTCCGTAGCAATGCTCACCGTGCCGTCCGCCGCCGCCCAGACGACTGGAGAAAAACTGGTGGAGGCAGGCATCAGCGGCATTCTGAACTTTACCCCGGCGCGCTTATCCGTCCCTGCGTCTGTACGCGTGCATCATATTGATCTTGCCATCGAGCTGCAGACGCTCGTGTACTTTCTGAAAAATTATCCGCTGGACAACGAATAGGCTGCCAGCAGGATACTTCATTTATACTGACCCATAAAAAAGGGACCAGCCAACATTCAGGCGGTCCCTTTTGCTATTTCTTCTTTTTCTGCTCCGACATGAGGCGCAGATAGTTGAACCCCATCACGAGGTCGTAGGCGGCAAAGGCAGCGAGCAGAATGCTCCAGAACGACCAGGAGGACTCGCTGACGGAAAAGTACGTAAACATCAGCAGGACTCCGCCGAGCACAAAGTAAAAAAGGGCAGCGGTAGAAGCTTTCATATTACATCAACCCCTGAACAAGCAGAATAAGTGCGCTCTCGGCTTCACGCATAATGCGTTCGATTTCATCCTGGAACAATACCTGAATACCGACCACAAATGCGTTCATGATGGAGTGGACGATTATCGGCACGATGATGCGGCCGGTTTTGACATACAAATAAGCGAACACAAAGCCGATCATAGTGTAAACGAGCAGGTGGGTGAAATCCAAATGCACAGCAGCAAATATCAGGGAGCTGATAATAGCGGCAATAAAAAAGTTCGTTCGTTTGTACAGCGAGCCGAATATAGCTTTACGGAACACCAGCTCTTCGAGAATCGGTCCGATCACAGCTACAATAATGACAAAGGCCGGCATGCTGTTAACAAGCTCGATGATCTGCGCCGTGTTTTCAGACGCCGTATCGATGCCGAGCAGGTTCTGTTCAATCAAACCGGCAACGATCTGACCGGCGTATGCGAGAGCGAACCCGATAAAAATCCAGGCGACGGAATTCGGCCACGGCATTTTTGGTTTATTAAACGCAAGACTTTGGCCTCTTTCAGGAATCAGCAGAATCAAAATAACAATCAAAGCGACGATAAAGCTCGCAAAAATCCAGAAGTACGAAGCCTGCTGTGCGGAATCAAAGCTGCCTACAGCCAAAAGGGCCGGGACGGCAACGATGCCCGAAAGCTGCATAAGTACATAAATAATAACAATGCTCCAGTAACGTGCGGCCATGGAAGGGGATCACTCCTAATCTCTCTCGGTTAAATCCAATTTCGAACGCTCTAATTGTATCACAGGTACCTGCAGGAAGAATAAAGAGAGCGCTTGCGAATTTATGACAATTTTGAAATATAAGGTTAATAAAACGATTAGCAGGGAATGTGAATTCAGGTGCCATCAAGCGCTGGAGTGGGAAAAGGAAGAAAAAATTTTCGCTTCCCTCTTGCAAACAAAGCCCAGGTTGATTAATATAATAATTGGGTTTAGCACTCGAATGGAAAGAGTGCTAACAACAAATGTTGTTACTGTCGTTCCCGTTACATATAACGGACGATGAAAATATTCTAAGGAGGTTGTTTTCCTTGTTAAAGCCTTTAGGTGATCGACTCGTACTCGAACAGGTAGAATCAGAAGAAAAAACCGCTGGTGGTATTGTGCTGCCGGACTCCGCTCAGGAGAAGCCACAGGAAGGACGCGTGGTTTCTGTAGGTGCCGGTGCTGTAAAAGACAACGGTGAACGCGTAGCGCCGGAAGTAAACGAAGGCGACATCGTCGTTTATTCGAAGTTTGCAGGCACAGAAGTGAAATACGACGGCAAAGATTATTTAATCGTTCGCGAAAGCGACATCCTCGCTGTAGTTCAGTAATCAGCTTCATTTCGAAATCATTATTACATTAGGAGGATTTCATCATGGCTAAAGATATTAAGTTTAGTGAAAACGGCCGCCGCGCGATGCTCCGCGGTGTCGACGAACTCGCAAACGCTGTAAAAGTAACACTTGGACCGAAAGGCCGCAACGTTGTTCTGGAAAAAAAGTTCGGTTCCCCGCTTATCACCAATGACGGTGTAACCATCGCCAAAGAAATCGAACTCGAAGACAACTTCGAAAATATGGGCGCGCAGCTCGTATCCGAGGTTGCAAGCAAAACGAACGACATTGCCGGTGACGGTACAACAACAGCAACCGTTCTTGCCCAGGCGATGATTCAGGAAGGCCTGAAAAACGTTACCTCCGGTGCGAATCCAATGGGTATTCGCCGCGGAATGGAGAACGCGACCAAAGTAGCGGTCGAAGAACTCCGTAACGTCAGCAAGCCGATTGAAGGCAAAGAATCCATCACGCAGGTTGGTGCGATTTCTGCAGGGTCTGAAGAAATCGGCCAGATCATTGCAGAAGCAATGGAGCGCGTGGGCAACGACGGCGTTATCACGGTCGAAGAGTCCCGCGGCCTTGATACAGAGCTTGAAGTTGTGGAAGGTATGCAGTTTGACCGCGGTTACGCATCTCCGTACATGGTTTCCGACAACGAATCCATGACTGCAGAGCTAGATAATCCGTATATTTTAATCACGGACAAAAAGCTCACAAGTATTCAGGAAGTACTTCCACTGCTTGAGCAGGTTGTACAGCAGAACCGTCCAATCCTCATTATCGCAGAAGATGTGGAAGGCGAAGCGCTTGCGACTCTCGTTGTTAACAAGCTGCGCGGCACATTCAACGCAGTAGCAGTAAAAGCTCCAGGCTTTGGCGACCGTCGTAAAGCAATGCTTGAAGACATTGCTACACTTACCGGTGGTACGGTCATTACAGAAGATGTAGGCCTTGACCTGAAAACAGCGACGATCGATCAGCTCGGTCACGCCAACAAAATCACGATCGACAAAGACAACACAACGATCGTAGAAGGAAGCGGCGATCCGCAGACGATTGGCGCACGTGTGACACAGCTTCGTACGCAAATGGAAGAAACCACTTCCGAATTCGACCGTGAAAAACTTCAGGAGCGCCTCGCGAAGCTTGCAGGCGGCGTAGCCGTTGTTAAAGTCGGCGCAGCTTCTGAAACGGAAATGAAAGAGCGTAAGCTCCGCATCGAAGACGCCCTCAGCTCTACACGCGCAGCAGTAGAAGAAGGCATCGTCTCCGGCGGCGGTACCGCGCTGATGAACGTCTACAAAAAAGTAGAAGAAGAAATGAACAACACCACAGGCGACGAAGCAACCGGCGTGAAAATTGTTCTCCGTGCCCTCGAAGAACCACTCCGTCAGATTGCGCATAACGCAGGCCTTGAAGGCTCCGTTATCGTTGAGCGTCTGAAAACAGAAGCAGTCGGACACGGCTATAACGCAGCGACTGGCGAATGGGTAAACATGATTGACGCAGGTATTGTCGATCCTACAAAAGTTACCCGCTCCGCGCTGCAAAACGCATCGTCCGTATCGTCCATGTTCCTGACAACCGAAGCAGTCATCGCCGACATTCCAGAAGAAAATGGCGGCGGTGCCGGCGGCGGCATGCCAGACATGGGTGGCATGGGCGGAATGGGCGGCATGATGTAATGTCGCTCGCCCAGCCCTTATGTAGTAAGGGTGCTTCTCGATAGGGAAGGTTAAAATGAGCAGAATGCTAACATTTTGCTAACATTTGAATAGAATTTACTTTAAGCTTCTCATGAGTTCACTGAACTCGTGGGAAGCTTTTTTATGTGAGTATAAATATGAGCAGTCTATTGTGAGCTAACCTGTTGTAAACGCTAAACTAGAGAGAGCAATTTATCACAATTAAGGTAGAGCAGGTTTTCACCAATAAGATGAACCCAT
>NZ_JBQLID010000026.1:0-9421 GCF_056034405.1 Marinococcus sp. LNHM4E3-1
GGAGGCTTCTTTCTCCCTCAATGGCACAAACAAAGGCCTCCGAAATTCATTTTCGGAGGCCTTTGTCTACAATCTGAGCCGCCTATCCAATGTATGGATAGGCGGCTTTTTCGCAGTGTACCTCCTGCGGTACGTGAAAGCAGCGGCGTTTTGACTTTATTGGGAAACATCCACGAGCAGCTTGCCCGTGTTCCGGCCGGTGAACAAACCGATGAATGCTTCTGGAATACGATCAAACCCAGTGAGAATTGTTTCTTCATACTGAAGGTCCCCGGAAGCTACCCAGGCTGCAAGCTGTTTGGTTGCTTCTTCAAATTCATCAGCGTAATCGCCTACAATGAAGCCTTTCATCAAAGCGCTTGATTTAATGAGCTTGAATTGGACTCTCGGTCCGTAATTGTCCGGATCATTATACGTAGAGATTGCCCCGCACTGGACCACCCGGGCGAATTTATTTAAATGATCGAGCACAATATCGCTCATTTCGCCCCCGACGTTATCGAAGTATACGTCTACTTTGTCGGGACACGTCCGCTTGATGGCTTTTGTTAAATCTTCTGTTTTGTAATTAATTACTTCATCAAATCCAATGCTTTTCATATAATCCAGTTTTTCATCGGTACCTGCAATACCGACCACCCGGGCGCCCTGCATTTTGGCAATCTGGCCGGCAAGCGAACCAACAGCGCCGGCTCCCCCGGAGATAACGAACGTTTCTCCCTGCTTAGGCTGACCGATACTGAGCGTGCCGAAATAAGCAGTGAGTCCGGGCATGCCGACAGCGTTCAAATACGCAGAAACCGGAGCTGCTTCCGCCTGAACCTTTCGTACATCCGAAGCACTCACGTTAACGTATTGCTGCCACGGCAGATTGCCGGTCACGTAATCACCTTCGTTTAAAGAATCATCGCGGCTTTCAACCACCTTCGCAATGGCGCCGCCGGCAATTGGTTTGTGAAGCGGAAAAGGAGGGACGTATGATTCGCGGTCGTCCATTCTTCCTCTCATATAAGGATCCACAGAAATGTAAATCATTTGAAGAAGTACTTCTCCTTCAGCGGGAGCACCTATTTCTATATGCTTAAATGCAAATGTGTTTTTGTCAGGGAGGCCTTTTGGTCTTTCGTGTAAAAGTATTTGTCTCGTTTTTGTCGCCATTTTATACTAGCTTCCTTTCGTTTATGAAAAGTTTTTCCAATAAGTAAATAGTGGTCCGTCTAAGCCGAAAACGGGATCGGAATCGGGTAGAGGAACGCGGTAAATATTATTAATTTTTTCAGGGCGCTCGGAAGGGTCACCGGTACACATATCATAATCCGAGCCGCCTGGATAAGCACCAATAACTGCAAAGTCTTCACTCTGCTCAATGAGCTTATGGCCGTATCCAGCGGGAAGAATCAATATGTCGCCGTGTTTTACATTAAGCTGCCGCCCCTGTTCGCCACCTATATGCAAAAGGGCGGAACCACTTACGCAGCCAAGCACCTCATGCGAATTACTGTGATAATGATGGTATTTAAAGACACTTCCTTTCCATGCTCCCAGCCAGTTATTTTTATTAAAAAGTTCTTTAACATCCTCAGAGCCTGTGACAGTCTGTTCATAAACGAGCACAGGAAAACTAGGATGATTAGGTATTGTACCGTTATCTCCCACGGTAAATGTTTCTATATGAACTTCTTCGCGGCTTTTCATACAAGTACCTCCTTTTTTGACTGACTGGCGGTATACTCTCTCAAGTATATTCCACATAAAGACAGAATAAAAACTTCGGGCTCAGGAATAAACATTGACATTGAGAATCATTTTCAATAAACTATACATAATAAATGAGAATTGTTTTCAAATAGGAGGATAAACATGGACGGATTGATGATCATTGGGGCAGACAGACTGGGAGCCATTCCCGACCGGTTAAAAGAATTAGGCTTTCAGGACATCAAGCATGTCAGCGGGCGAAAAGTAAAAATGGTGCAAAAGGAAATCCCGCCAAATATTGATCTGGTGCTTGTGCTTACTGATTTCATCAATCACAATGTTTCCGCCAAGTTAAAGGAACGGGCCAAAAATCAAAATGTACCTATTTGTTATGCGAAAAGATCCTGGTGTTCTATTTATAAAGCATTGAGTAACAGTGACGAAGTGTGTGCAAAGTGCCCGATGCTTCAAAAATGTGATTAATGAAGGAGCGGTATAGAGATGAAAAAACAGCATCATGCGAAAAGAATAACGCCTGAAATTAATGATTTATTTATTTCTATTATTCAGAATGTAATGAAAGAATTAACTGGAGCAAAGATTGAGAGTCAGCTGGATGTAGTAAAATGTGTGAAAAAACATTGGAAAAAAATCGGTATTTCCTCGCCGGAACAGGAGTCGCAAAAAGTTGTGCTGTATGCAGCCCTGATGGATGAATGCCTGAAGGCTTACCGGAACATAAAGACGCTGCGGGGAGCACAGTTTATTTCTCTCGAAAAAGGAGGGGCCTGGCTTACCGGAAAAAACCCAAGGGAAGTGCATGTTTTGACATATACGGAAAGCGCAAGCATGAAATCGGTATGGAGACGCCAGCCGTGCCCGCCCGAAGCAGAGCGCATGTATTGGTCTAATTTATATACTGGCACCAGACGGATGATTTTGCACTGCAAATAGAAAGCATCTCCCTTGTTTTTTTCTCTCTGGAAATGGGAATATACGGTTAGCGTCTTCTAAATAAGAAGCCGTGTATTTGACAGGATAGGGGAGACGTTCATATGTATCAAAAAGCTTTACTTATTATTAACGGAAACAAAGACGTTAATGAAAAACAAAAGCAGTTAAATACATTTATCCAGGTATGGGGAACTTCCATTGTGGAGCTTGTTATCAGGCAGACACAATCCAAAGACGATGTGCGTGAAACGTGCGCTTCGATAGATGAACAGGTAGAGGCGGTATTTATTGCCGGCGGTGATGGGACAATTCATGAAAGCATCAACGGGCTGATGGAATCACCATATGCCCCTGATGTAGGCGTGCTCCCGTACGGCACCTGTAATGATTTCTCCAGGTCTCTCGGTTTGGCACAGAACCCAAAAAAGGCTATGACAGATATGCTCGAAAAGAATACGAAAGAAATTGATATAGGCTCCATGAATGAGCGTTTCTTTGCTAATTTTTACGGGATAGGTTTAATTGTGGAAACGTCGGAAAACATTGATGAAAACTTAAAAGGTGCTATCGGAAAGTTAAGCTATTTTATCAGCACACTGCAAACTGTTCAGAATCCGGAAGTGTTTTCTTATCAAATGAAAATTGACGGAGAAAACTATACTGGGGAAGCGGTAATGATTCTGATCATGAATGGCCACTCCATCGGTACAAACCAGGTGCCGGTAGGAGACACCACGATGCAGGATGAGCAGTTCGAAATCTTCATTATCCCGGAAGGCGGCAACAGCCTGATGAGAGAATTTTTTGCAACAATGGGGACTAAGGAAATTGATAATGAAAACAGTCCTATTGAGCATGTGCTTGGCAGAGATATTGAGTTGACTACAGATCCAGTAAAACAGGCAGACACGGACGGGGAGGTTTATACGGAAACGCCTGTGAAAATTAAGCTAGGGGAGAAAAAAATACGGTTTCTCGTTTCCGCAACCCCTGCACAATAGGAGAGGCCAATCCGGCCCCTCCTTTTTTTATTCTTTGAAGATGTTTTGTTCAAGCTCTGCTTCTTTCACATTAGCAAGCGGCTGCATAATAAGAGAAGGATCGAAGCTGTTCATCGACTGACCATGGAGAATGCGGTGGGGAGCGTCGGGATTAGCCAGGGCAGTTCTGCCGAGAGAAACAAAATCAGCAGCACTTTCATTGATGGCATGGGAGGATTTTTCGGGATCTCCAAGATTCCCATTGGCAACGACGGGTAGGCCACTGTATTCTTTAGCCGCCTGGGCCATGCTTAAGGTGTCATTTCCAAAGCCCTCGCCGAGGCCGTCGCCGTCTGTAGTATGAATATAATCGAGTGGCGTCTTCCCGAGCTCGGAGAATATGACTGTGGCGTCTGCTTCCCCTCCCGGCCAGCGGTAAGACCCATCCGTAACTTTGGCCTGCGAAATACGGATGCCAAGAATAGGAATCGGCCCTATGGCTTCGCGAACGGCTTCGACGACTTCATTAAGAAAGCGTACGCGATTTTCTACAGGACCGCCGTACTGGTCTGTACGTTTATTAGTGGATTCGGAAAGAAACTGATCAAGCAGATAGCCATTCGCCCCGTGAAGCTCTACACCGTCAAATCCTGCTTCTGCGGCACGGAGGGCTGCCTCCACAAATCCCTGCTTAGCGGTGTCCATATCATTTTCATCCATGGCCTTCGGGACGGGGAAAGCCCCCTGTCCGCCGTAGGAAGATACTTTTTCAGCGGGAGGCTGGACGGGAGAAGCAGAAGCAGTCTCGCTTGTGTATTGATTATACTGGGACTGAGCGCCGGCATGCATGAGCTGGGCAATCATTTTGCTTCCATGCTCTTTGACTGCTTGAGTAATCGGCTTCCATCCTTCCTGATGATGTTCATTGGCGAGTCCGGGCTGATTGGCGTATCCCTGGCTGTAGATTTCATCGGTGTAAATCCCCTCCGAAATAACAGCGGAAAAACCGCCAAGAGCATAACGCTCATAGTATCTGCGCATCCGGTCATTCGGCGTACCATCGTCATCTGCGCTAATCCGTGTCATCGGAGCGACAATCAGCTTGTTTTTAAAAATGTGGTTGCTTATATGCTGCTGGTTAAATAAAATATTTTCAACTTGGGACATACTACTCCTCCTAAATCTTCGTATCTTTCTCTACTATGTCTTTCCCTTTTTCAGCATTAGGAAACTGACTGAAAGTTCAAAAGCGAAGGATAAATAAAAATAAGAATTGCGTAATTTAGAAAAGTACGATATCATAATTTTCAAACATATTACTCCTCTGGTAAAAGGAACCTTTACCCAAAGCGTTCTTCTTTTAGCAATCAGGTGGTGAAAAACATTTGTACAACAAGAATACTATTTACATTGTGGGAGAGGCTAAATCTCCTTCGAATAACCCGATCACTGAACAATATCAGGTATTTTTTATTGGATTTGTAGTGGATACTCTAACGGATGAAATCCTGGAGGCAGAATGTTCTGCTATTCTTTCTTTAACAGCCCGGTTTGTAAAAGAAATATTCGCAGGAGCTTCGATTCAGGAAAGTGAGCATCTTGTAGAAATTATTCAAAAACGTTATCACGGCTCGTCCCAGAAAGCGATGATTGTTGCCCTGCGCAACGCCAGCTTAAAGTATAAGCAAATAAAGGCTGATATGTAAGCAGTGCTGCTTTATCTTACCGGATAAAACCCAGCAAAGAGATCTTTTCTCTTTGCTGGGTTTATTTATATTTAACAATCTAAAGGAGGTTATTCAGCATGATAGAAAACGGAGCTCTTTACATTAGTGTTTTGATTGCGATGGTTGCACTTCTCGTAGGTACGGAAAAAGTGACAAAAAGTAAATTTTTTAAGTACGTACCTACAGTGGTGCTCATCTACATCGTTGCCGCTCTGTTGAACACCTTTGGGGTATTCAGTGGCTCCGAGGCTCTCGGTGAGTTAAATTCAGGCATACGTTCTCTTCTACTGCCGGCAATGATATTTCTATTTTTATTAAACTGTAACATTCTGCAGATTATCAAACTGGGGCCAAAAATGCTGCTTAGCTACGTTGTAGCTGTGATTAGTATAGTTGGCGGTTTTACGGTTACATATTATATTATGCAGGGTTTTTTAGACACGGAAACGTGGAAGGCTTTTGCAGCTCTGGCTGGTTCATGGACGGGAGGTTCAGCAAATCTTGTAGCGCTGCAGGGGATTCTTGAAGTCCCTGAGAATTTATTTGGCTATGCTTTAATTATGGATACAGTAAACTATTCGTTTTGGGTGATGCTTTTATTTTGGCTTGTTCCTTTCCAATTCGCATTCAACCGGTTTACAAAAGCGAAAACAGAAAGCATTGATCAGATGCAGTACAATTTGTCTCTTGAGGAAAAAGAAACAAAACCTCTAACATACGTAGAAATTATTGTCTGCTTAGGATTTTCTATGCTGGTAGCTTCGCTTGCCATTGCAGTAGGAAATACGCTTCCTGAAGCTGGTAATGCTGTGAATGCAACAACGTGGACGATATTAATTGTTACCGTTTTGGGTCTGGGTCTTGCTGTAACGCCGGTTGCCAGGTTAACGGGGACAATGGATATAGGCTATTTGATGCTTTACACGATCATAGCTCTAATTGCTTCCAACGCAGACTTTTCAAATATTGCTGAAGTTCCAGCGTATATTATCTCCGGATTTATGATTTTATTTTTCCACGGAGCTATTATGCTGCTTTTAGCAAAACTGTTCCGGCTTGACCTTTTTACCCTCGGCATCGCAAGTCTGGCCAATATTGGAGGTATGGCGTCTGCTCCGGTGCTTGCAGGAGCCTTCAGCCGTACTCTGGTCCCAATAGGCGTAATGATGGCATTAATTGGCTCATTTATGGGCACAGTCGTCGGTGTCGCGGTAGCGGAAATCTTATCAAGAATTTAAGAGGCGGGATGTTGAATGGAAATAGCTTCTCTTAAAACGAAAAGAAAAATCATTCCTTTGAATCGACCGTTTGTTACGTCCATAAGGACAGTTACAAGCATTGAAAATGTTGAAGTAAGTGTAATACTGACTGACGGTACTATAGGGAAAGGGGGAGCAGCTCCAGCTCTTGCTGTGACGGGAGAATCTCCTTCAAGCATCGAAACAGTTATTAACGGTCCGGCTGCAGAGGCACTTGCAGGAGCAGAAAACGAAGCTCTGCAGGAAAATGTACGGAGACTTAAGCAAAGCTGCTACGGGAACCTCAGTGCCAAAGCAGCAGTGGAAATGGCTGTTATAGATGCATTTGTTCAAAAGCGCCACTGCAGTCTCCTGCAGTGGCTGGGAGGAACACCGGCTGTATTTGAAAATGATATGACGATCAGTATGGAAGAACCAGCACAAATGAAAAATACAGCAGAACAATATATAAACGAAGGTTACCTCTATTTGAAAATGAAAGTCGGAGATGATATCAAAAAAGATCATCAAAGAATCCGCGCCATCACTGAAGTGCTTCCCCAAGGCGTCATGTTGAGGATTGATGCCAACCAGGGGTGGACTTCTAAAGAAGCAATAGCATTTATTCAGCAGCTTGAAAAAGAACACATCCCGGTACAGTTTATAGAACAGCCCGTAGCAGCCGATGACTGGGCCGGTTTAAAAAAAGTCACAGAATCTACCAGAACGCCTATTATGGCGGATGAAAGCTGTAAAACATATACAGATGCCAGCAGGCTCATCGAACAGCGTGCCTGCGACATGATTAATATTAAACTCATGAAATGCGGGGGACTGCTGGAGGCGTGGAAAATTGCTGATATTGCAGAAGCGTCGGGTGTTCCGTGCATGATGGGAAGCATGATGGAATCGACAATAAGCGTTTCGCCGGCAGCTGAGCTGGCGCTTGCCCATCCTAATATTAAGATGGTGGATTTGGATGCTCCAAAATGGCTGCAGGAAAATACTGTTACTGCCGTATCTTTTGAAGGGCATCAGGTACAAGCAATGAATTCCGCGCAGAGGGAGCATATCAAATATGAAAAGGGGGAACTGCGATGAAGAGAGGTCACTGGATTTCAACTGTTATGATTGCAGTTATAGGAGCAGCATTCACGGCCGGCTCTGCGAGTGCAGCAGAAGTGAATGAGACGGCTTATACAGAGGTGAGTACAATGACGATGTGGACGGAGCCGGATATTCTCCGGGAAATTGATCTTCCCTCAGCCTCCAACCCGGCCAGCCTGAATGAATGGACAGCGTCGATGAGCGTAGATGAAAAGCTCTGGCTCGTTGGGAATCTGGAAAGCCAGGCGTTGTTTGGCTCAAAGGTGCACGTTCTTGAAAAAAAGAATGGATGGGTAAAAGTAGCAGCGGAAGGCCAGGAGACTCCAAGAAATGAATTGGGTTATCCCGGGTGGGTCCCGGAAGAACAAATAACCGAGAGTAATCGGATGGAAAAATTAGAAGATGAACCATTTGCTCTCATTACTTCTCCAACCGCAGAATTAACTTATGATAAAAAGGGGAGAAAAAATTACAAAGACCTGAGCTATAACACCCGTTTACCGGTTGTAAAGGAGCATCAGGGAGAAGTCTTGGTAGCTACCCCTTCGGACGGAAATAAGTGGGTTGATGCATCAGATATTGAAATATATGATAGCGAGGAAGATATTCCATCCCCTGGGGCGGAGGATATTATTGCAGACGGAAAACAGTTTCTCGGCCTTCCATACCTATGGGCAGGGATGTCAGGGTTTGGATTTGACTGTTCAGGGTTCACACATACTATTTTTGCCGCTAATGGCATAGAAATTCCGAGAGATTCCAGTGTACAGGCAGAGCAAGGTCATCGAGTAGCTAAAGAAGACCTGGAGCCGGGGGATCTTTTGTTTTTCGCCTATGATAATGGGGAAGGACGGGTCCACCACGTCAGTATGTACATCGGCGGTGGTGACATGATTCATTCGCCGAATTCCCGGAGCGCAGTTGAAATCGTAAATCTGGAAGATTCCGGGTATGCAGATGAGTATGCGGGTGCAAGAAGATATTTAGATAAATAATTCGATATAAAAGAAAAGCGGGCCAGTCGCGGCCCGCTTCAGATTGTAGACAAAGGCCTCCGAAAATGGATTTCGGAGGCCTTTGTTGTGCCATCGAAAGAAAAAAGAAGCCCTAACAGACAAGCGCCTATTTGTCGCCACCGCCAGGTGGCGAGTTTTTTGAGATTCATCGCTGCATAAACAAGCATCGCCTGCGCAGAGTTTCTTGCCCCTCCGGCGAGGAGCGTCCAACGCAAGCCATGCTTTTGTTTGAGATCCGCAAAAATCCGTTCGATGGTTTCTTTTCGTTCCGCATAGGTTCTCCGGTTCCACGGGGTGTGTCGAAGGTGTTCGGCTTCGTCCAGATCGTCCTGCCAGACGTGGCGGAGGATCACCTTCCGGTGATCCCGGCTTTGGGTGCAGGTTTCAAGCAGCGGACAGGACTGACAAATGGCGGGATCCGAGACATACTCCTGATAGCCGTCCCGAGTCGTGGTGCGGTAGCGCAGGGCCTGATGCTCGGGACAGAGATACGCATCCAGGTAGGCATCATACACAAAGTCCTGTTTACGCAAACGTCCCGGCGGGCCCTTGGGACGGGTATAAGGCATGACCGGGCGGATGCCCTCTTCACGAAGCAGGTGAGCAATCGCCGGGGTTTTATACCCGGCATCCACCGCGACGGCATACGGGCGGCCCATCCGGGCCGTCACCTGGGCCAACAGATCATGAAAGACCCGGCT
>NZ_JBQLID010000027.1:0-7688 GCF_056034405.1 Marinococcus sp. LNHM4E3-1
TTAGGGCTTCTTTTTTCTTTCGATGGCACAACAAAGGCCTCCGAAATCCATTTTCGGAGGCCTTTGTCTACAATCTGCGCCGGTTCTGCCTTTCAGGCAGGCCGGCTTTTTCGTTTATGAAAAATTTAGGAAAAAAGCAAAAGGTACATTGACATTTAAAACCGGGGTGATAGAATAAAAAATGTAATTGATAATGAATATCATTAATAATTAGACGCAGAACGATGCAATTGTTCTTGGAAATGAAGTGTTTACAGATGAAATGGTGGTACTTACTCGCTCTTCTCGTTCTTCTTTCGGCCGGTTCCCTGTTTATCGGCGTCCAGACGGTGTCGGTTCAGGGGCTGATGGCAGGAAACGAAGACGAATGGCGTACATTGACATCGAGCCGTATACCACGGCTCCTCAGTATTATTATGGCCGGCATGGGGATGGCCATCTGTGGGTTAATCATGCAGCAGCTGAGCCGGAACCGGTTTGTTTCTCCTACTACAGCCGGTACGATGGACTCGGCCCGGTTTGGCATTTTAGTGGCCATGATCTGGTTTGGCGGAGCCACGCCGCTGCTCCGGACCGGCGTAGCTTTTTTATTCGCACTTCTCGGTACGTTTATTTTTATGACAATTCTGGAGCGCGTGAAATTTAAAGATCCCATATTTATTCCATTGGTGGGATTAATGTTTGGGAGTGTTGTAGGCTCCGTCACAACGTTTTTTGCCTTACGGTATGACGTTGTCCAGAACATGTCAGCCTGGCTGCAGGGGGATTTTTCATTAATTGTGAACGGCCAGTATGAGCTCCTGTATGTCAGCCTGCCGCTTATTTTCATAGCTTACATATTTGCCGGACGGTTTACGATCGCCGGCATGGGAGAAGAATTTGCGGTGAACCTGGGGCTGAATTACCGTACAGTCGTCAATCTTGGCATTACCATTGTCGCCGCTGTGACGGCCGTCGTTATATTAACAGTGGGAACCATCCCTTTTTTAGGCCTAGTGGTACCGAACATTGTTGCTATCTACCTGGGGGACAACCTGCAGAAAACGCTGATTCATACCGCACTGCTTGGCGCGGTGTTTGTGCTAGTCTGTGATATTTTTGGGCGGCTGATCGTTTTTCCGTATGAAGTGCCTATCGGTTTAACCGTAGGTGTCCTGGGCAGTTTCTTGTTCCTCTATATGCTGATGAGGAGGAAGAAATATGCGTTTTAATTGGAAGATCATAGGACTGGCTGTTTTGTCGCTTGTTCTCGCCGTCATCTTTATGTTTACAGACGCTGGAGGTAACTGGGATTACGTCCTGGAGCACCGGGCAGAGAAGCTTCTTGCTATGGTTATGACCGGCGGTGCGATTGCTTTTTCCACTGTTATTTTTCAAACGATTACGAATAACCGGATTTTAACACCTAGTATTATAGGTCTCGATTCATTGTATATTTTGCTGCAGACAGCACTCGTGTTCTTTTTCGGTTCCACGTCGGCGGTTGTAGTTAACGGTCCGTTGAACTTTTTCGTATCGCTTGCCTTGATGCTCGGGTTTGCCGTCATTCTTTACTACTTTTTATTTCAGGGGGAGCAGCAGGATATTTTCTTTCTGCTGCTCGTCGGAATTGTCTGCGGAACATTGTTCAGCAGCATTTCAACATTTTTACAGGTCCTCATATCACCAGATGAATTTTTAACGATTCAGGACAATATGTTTGCAAGCTTTAACAATGTGAATACAAATATTCTCGGTATTTCTGCAGCGGCTTTTGTACTGCTGTTTATCTACTCCCTGTCTTTCATGAAATATTTAAATGTTCTCTCCCTTGGGAAGGACCAGGCGGTTAACCTGGGAGTGCCGTATCAATACGCGGTAAAGCGTCTGCTTGTCGTTGTAGTTATGTTTATTTCCATTGCAACCGCGCTCGTCGGGCCTATTACGTTTTTAGGCCTGCTCGTGGCAAACGTTGCTTACGAGCTGATGAAGGATTACCGGCACAGCATGCTGCTTGCGGCTGCTGCGCTTGCGGCTGTGGCATTTCTTATCGGCGGCCAGTTGCTCGTCGAGAGGGTGCTTGGCTTCAACACAGCGATCAGCGTCATTGTGAATTTTATCGGAGGCATTTACTTTATCTATCTGTTATTAAGGGGGAATAAAGCATGGTCCAGGTAATGAATGTAACAAAAAAATATGATGAAACGCCGGTCGTAGACGACGTTTCCGTAACGATTAAGCAGGGACAGATCACCTCATTTATCGGTCCGAATGGGGCGGGAAAAAGTACGCTGCTTGCCATGATCAGCCGTTTGATCGCGAAGGACGAAGGCGAAGTGAAAATCGGGGACAAGGACATTACGAAAACAAAAAGCCGGGAGCTGGCAAAGAAACTGGCGATCTTAAAGCAGTCCAACGAAATGAACGCCCGGCTTACCGTCCGTGAATTAATCTCCTTCGGCCGTTTTCCTTATTCGCAGGGACGTCTGAGCGCAGAAGACTGGAAATATGTGGATCAGGCAATTGATTACATGGAGCTTGAAACGATGCAGGACTCCTTTATTCATCAGCTGAGCGGCGGCCAGCGGCAGCGGGCCTTCATTGCAATGGTTATTGCTCAGGACACCGACTACATTCTGCTCGATGAGCCGCTGAACAACCTGGATATGAAGCACTCGGTGCAAATCATGAAGGTGCTGCGCCGTTTAGTGAAAGACATGGGCAAAACCGTGCTTCTGGTTATTCATGATATTAATTTTGCTTCCTGTTACTCCGATGACATCGTCGCTTTAAAAAATGGGCATATCGTAGCTCAGGGCACCACCGAAGAGATGATGGCATCAGAAGTACTGACAGATATCTATGAAATGGATATGCCGATCTGTCGTATTAACGATCAGAAAATCTGTGTTTACTTTACATAAACACTGCCATCGGCCCGTTGATACGGCGAAAGAGTAACAAAAGGAGGGAGCACCAGCGCATCAGGGCTTGGAAAATAAAATAACTTATCCAGGGGGAATGGAAAAATGAAAAAGAGCAAATGGATGCTTGCGTCAACTGCAGTATTGGGAACAGCACTTATTGCTGCATGCGGAGCTGATAATTCAGAGTCATCAACTGCAGAAGGTGAAAACAGCAGTGCTTCAAATGAGGAAGACACCAATGAAGAAAATGGGGAGGAAAGCAGCGGGGAAGTGACGGTGGAACACGAGCTGGGTGAAACAACAGTACCGGAAAACCCTGAAAATGTCGTCGTGTTTAACTATGAAATGCTTGAAACGCTGGATGAGCTTGATGTAGACGTGGACGGCGTGGCCCAGGAGTCGCTTCCTTCGTACCTGGATGATTACAGCAGCGATGAATATGAAAATATCGGCAGCCTGAAAGAACCGGATTTTGAAGCAATTAACGCAATGGAGCCGGATGTTATTATCATTTCAGGGCGCCAGAGTGATGCCTATGAGGAACTGAGCGAGATTGCTCCGACTGTTTATACAGCAGTGGATACAGAAAATTATATGGAATCCTTTGACAGCAACATGGAAATGATCGGAGAGATTTTCCAGAAGGAAGAGCAGATGCAGGAAAAAGTAGACGAGCTTCATACCCGCATTGAAGATTTAAACGAAAAGGCTGAAGATGCCGGAGAGTCGCTGGTGACGCTTGTAAACGACGGTTCCTTGAGTGTTTATGGCGAAGGATCCCGCTTCGGGCTGATTCATGACGTGTTTGGCGTGCCGGCAGCGGATGAAAATATCGAAGCATCTACACACGGACAGAGTGCTTCCTATGAATACTTAGCGGAAGAAGATCCAGAACACCTCTTCGTCATAGACCGCAGTGCGGTAGTCAGTGAAGGCGGGGAAGAGCAGTCAGCTGCGGAAACTCTCGATAATGACATTGTGAATGAAACACAGGCAGCGCAGAACGATGACATTCATTATCTGGACCCGGAATACTGGTATCTTTCCGGCGGCGGTCTGCAGTCGATGGATAAAATGATTACAGAAATAGAAGAAGCCGTGGCTTCGTCCGAAGAATAATAAAAAATAGTCACGTGCCTGAGGGCATGTGACTATTTTTTGCGTACAGCGATAATCAAAAGAGCAATGGAAATAATCAAAAATGCAGTGAAGGAAAGAAGAGGAATAGTAATAAACCCGAACCACTGCGCTGATTGATCGGAGCAGGAAACCGCGCCGGTGCATTCCGTGGCCTGCTGCAGCACGGGAAGCTTTTGGTAAAGGTAATGATAGCCTGCAAGTAGCATGCCAGGAACAGCAAGAGGTAGCGCATACCATATGACCTGCCGCTCCCCGCGGAAGACAGCCACGCCCAAAATAACTGCGAGCGGGTACATAAGAATGCGCTGATACCAGCAAAGCTCACACGGCGTGTAGCCTAAAATTTCGCTGAACGATAAGCTGCCGAGTGTAGCGGTAATGGCCATTAGCCAGGCCGCACTTAACCAACGATCCATAGGCGTTACTCCCCTGCCTCTTCTTCAATCATATCGAGCAGCTCCTGATAGCTGTCACCTTCAAATAGTTCTCCATTCACAAATACGGAAGGGGTGCTGTTTACACCAAGATCTTCGGCCATGGAACGGTCATTCTCCACGTTTTCTTCATAGGTGCCGTTTTCAAAAGCTTCAATCACTGTGTTTACTTCCTCTTCGGAAGCTGTTGTCTGCAGCAGCTCCGCTAAACGTTCCTGGTTAAAGTAATCGCCGCCTTCATTCTGCGGCTGGTTGGCGAAAAGTGTATCGTGAAAGCTCCAGAAGGCTTCATCCCCGAGTTCGCCATAAACGGCTTCGCTGAATTCTGCCGCTGTAGTGGAATCTTCACTTAGAAATGGGTAATGAACGTAATGGAAAGCGGCATCGCCGGATTCAATAAACTGGGACTCGATTTCAGGAACGACCGATTCGTGAAAATCTTTGCACGCCGGGCACTTATAATCCCCGAATTCAACGACTGTTACCGGGGCATCCTCGTCCCCCTTGAGGGGCTGGCCGCTTGTATCAAGACTTTCTTCGCTGCTCCCGCCGGAATTGTCACTGCTTCCGCCGCCGAAGTTGCCGACAAGAATGATAGCGAGCAAAATCACAGCTATAACGGCTACAATGGCTGCGAATGTACGGCCGGAACTGGGCCTTGGTTTTTTAGACATAGGAAACTCCTTTCGTGGCTATGCTATGTATGTAGTGCTCAATACCTTCATAATTTACCATAAATTGTTGGAAACTCAAGAGTCTTCAAAAAAATGCTGAAAAGAAAGAGAACTGCCCGAAAAGGCAGCTCTCCGTAATATTGCTTATAAATCTGCGTCGGTAACGGCGCCTTTGGCACTTGAAGAAACGAGTTTAGCGTACTTGGCCAGTGCTCCGCGTTTTTCCGGAAGATCCGGGGCCTGCCAGGCGTTTCGGCGTTTTTCAAACTCTTCATCGGAAATATGGAGGTTGATTTCCTGCGTGTCACTGTCAATGGAGATGGTATCCCCGTTTTCAAGCAGGCCGATCGGACCGCCAACACTTGCTTCAGGCGCAACGTGCCCGATAACAAAACCGTGTGAGCCGCCGGAAAAACGACCGTCGGTCATAAGAGCCACTTTACCTCCGAGACCGCGTCCTACGATCATGGAAGTGACAGAAAGCATCTCCGGCATACCCGGGCCGCCCTGTGGGCCGACGTAACGGATAACGAGCACGTCTCCTTCGACGATATCCCCGTCCATGATGGCCTTTGTAGCTGATTCTTCGCTGTTAAAGACTTTTACCGTACCTTCGAACCGGCTGATCTTCTGACCGGACAGCTTGATTACGGAGCCTTCCGGTGCGACGTTTCCTTTTAAAACGACAAGCGGACCGGTCTTTTTAAATGGTTCAGCGATAGGACGGATAATTTCCTGACCTTCCTTGAGGGACGGCACAGCATCAAGGTTTTCTGCAAGCGTCTTGCTGGTTACCGTGAGGCATTCACCGTGCAGGAGCCCCTCCTCATGGAGAAGCTTCATGACTGCCGGCACGCCGCCGATTTCATAAAGGTCCTGCATGACATATTTGCCGCTCGGCTTCAGGTCGGCAATATGAGGGACATTCTGGCGGACGCGTTCAAAATCGTCATAAGACAGGTCCACGTCTGCCGAATGAGCAATCGCAAGAAGGTGTAAAAACGCATTGGTGGAACCGCCAAGCGCCATAACAACCGTAATGGCGTTTTCAAACGCTTTTTTCGTCATAATATCCTTTGGAAGAATGTTATTTTCAAGCAGTTCGATGGTTAATTCCCCGGCCTGTCTGCATTCGGTTTCTTTGTATTCGTAAATCGCAGGCGTGGAGGAAGAACCGGGGATGCTCATGCCAAGCGCTTCTACGGCAGCAGCCATCGTATTGGCTGTGTACATCCCTCCGCAGGCACCAGCACCCGGGCACGCATTGCACTCTACCTGATGAAGCTCTTCATCGCTGATCTGACCAGTCTGGTGCTGGCCGACAGCCTCAAAGGACGAAACAATATCAATATCTTTACCGTTTAGTTTACCCGGCTGAATAGTTCCGCCGTAAACGTAAACGGAAGGAATGTTCATGCGGGCCAGAGAAATGACGCAGCCAGGCGTCGTTTTATCACAGCCGCCGATGGCGACGACCCCGTCGAGACGCTCCGCATTGGTAACAGTTTCAATCGAGTCCGCAATAATTTCACGGCTTGGAAGGGAGTAATGCATGCCTTCATGGCCCATTGCGATTCCGTCAGATACGGTAATTGTGTTGAAAATAAGCGGTGCACCACCGTTGGTGGACGCCCCCTGCTTTGCGTGGCGTGCAAGATTATCGATATGTACGTTACAAGGAGTAACCTCGCTCCACGTACTTGCGATGCCTATCATCGGTTTTTTAAAGTCGTCGTCTGTAAATCCAACGGCCCTGAGCATTGCCCGGTTCGGCGCCCGGTTGGCTCCCTCGCTGATGGCTTTACTGCGGTTTCGTAAATCTTTTTCTGTGTTTCCCATCGCTATGACCCTCTCTCATGAAGTTTCGTCGCAGACAATGTGCATGACGGTTCGCGTGCTCCATACGCAGCACGGGTATTTTTCTATGCATATACAAATGTCTATCTAACAAGGACTATCCACTATCATACTAGGAATAGATGATTGTTTCAACGTAACAGCGGTGGTGAACAAAAGTTATTTCTGACAAATGAAAAAATTAGTATGGGAGATAACTTTACAGACGGATGGGAAAAGGAAAAGGAATTTATTATGATATAGATAACCTATCTCTACTCATGAGAGAAAATGGAGGGAATAACGATGAAAGAACCAGTTGTATGGGCTGTGGCAATGTTGGTTGCGTTTCTCGCTCTGTTTTTAACGGGGACTCTGCAGCTGCAGGGATTCGAAAGTGTTATTATTCAAATGATTGGTTTCAGTGGCATGGTGTTTGCGCTTTTATACAGTGTACTGCTTACACAGAAATCAAACGACGAAAAGGATCAGACATTCAAACGGTGATTGAAGACCGACATTATAATGAAAAAAGCATCCGGGAAGAAAAACCGGATGCTTTTTGTATCTTATTTTGCAGAAGTGGAAGTTTTGTGTGAAAGACGATCCGAGCTTGGCTTGATCGCGGAAGTATCCTGGCGGTTGGCCAGAAATTCCGGACGCGGCTCCTGGCCGCTGAACGGATCGACGAGCTTGTT
>NZ_JBQLID010000028.1:0-5380 GCF_056034405.1 Marinococcus sp. LNHM4E3-1
TGGTACTTTCATTTTACACTGGGATACCATGGGTGTTTTTTATTTTTTAGGTGTTGCGCTTAATATTACAATTCAAGGTAAGAAAACGTGTGCGAAACCAACTGAAGTCGGAGCAAAACATAGCAGCATGATTTATGTTCATGTTGCTTTATGTTTTTTTCAACGGTAATTTTATCATTTTTCCTAAAGTTTCTTTCTACAAGTCTCATTTATAAGCTGTGTTTCCTGGTGAAGCTATCCCGGAGGTTGGCTTTTTTGAATGAAAAAATTGAGTCCACATCGTTAACAAATACTATAAAGGATCAGAAAGTACCTATTAATAACGGAGTTTACTTTTAATTCAATTGTATAAGAAAATCGAGCATGAATGTTTCAGCATCATGCCCGGTTTTCTTCTTACAACGATACTTTATCATCCGTATCGGGGAGCTCTTCCCCAATCGAGAAGGTCGTATGCAATACTTGAGCAATGGCTAAAAGCGTAGATACCTGAGGGACCGTGATCCCTGATTCAATACGTCCGATCGTGGACTTTGGCTTTCCAATCGCATCTGCCAATTCCTGTTGTGAAAACCCTTGACGCTGGCGCTCGGTTTTAATGGCCGCCGCCAGAGCTGCTTCCAGCTTTAATCGATCAATACGCGCTTTCCCAACGACGTTCTGGTAGTTATCGAATGCCTTGCTCATTTTCTATTCCCTCCTTGATTTCACAATGCTATTTGGAGCCATCCTCACTATACGCCTCGTAACACTGTTCGGCGGGCACAATATCCGGGCGACGAATAGCCCCGTTATAGGTTTTATCAAAATGATGCAATAGCAATACCTTCTGCTCGTCATGAATGACAAATAACAAACGGTGATTCCCTGTTTTAGTCCCATCAATGCCCCAGCGGTAGAGTTCTTCTAGCTCAATATGTCGATACACTTGTTTAATCGACGGTGGTACGGCGTCTCTACCTGTCTTCTCTTGTTCCGGTGGGTACAGGTTATATTCGAGAATCGCCCGCTGCCGGATATATTGGTCTGCCGTCTTCCCCAGATACCCTGACGTCCTCATCGTTGCCTTTCCTGCGTCGCCGCATCGAATAGCCAACCTTCGAACGTTGGAACGTTTCCTAATGCTAGTATCTCGTACGCCATCGTAGGTCCATCCATTTCTTTGATAATATCTATGCCCTTATGATAGCGTGTATGCTATCAATAGAGCATTAAAATGTTCATCTTTTCAAGCTTCAGAGTTTTCATGTCCTTGATCCGTCTTCAAGTTATGATCTTTTAGAAAAAGACAACTAGATGGCATTTGAACATTCGAAGCCTCCATATTCCGTTAAAATATGAAGGCTTTCTGTACGATTTAGAAGTTACGGGTTTTAGACTGTAATGGCACATAACATTAAGAAAATTCTCCTCCTGATAATTTTTTCAATCGTTCATGGATACTCAGGAATATATCCTAAGCAGGAACCACTTTCACGAATTTTCGTTTTCCGACCTGAATCACCAGGTCCGTATCAATGGTAAAGGAGGCATTCATGTCATCCATCCGTGTGCTATTGACTTTGACGCCCCGGTTTTGAATCATTTTTCGAGCCTCCGTTTTCGAAGAAAGCAGACGTAAGGTCACCAGCAAATCAACAATATTGTATGATTCGCCTTCCTGCAGTGTCATCGTTAGCATTTGCTTCGGCACGTTCCCCTGTTGAAAAACTGAAACAAATTGCTCTTCGGCTTCTCCGGCCTGTTGTCGGCCGTGATACATCGTCACGATAGTACGGGCCAGCTGCATTTTTGCTGCTTTCGGATGGAGGGTTCCTTCTCGGAGCCCGGTTTCGATGTCGTCAATCTCCGTTTTTGGCAGAGACGTTACCAGGTGGAAGTATTTCACGATCAGCTCATCCGGAAGCGACATCGTTTTTCCGTACATGGAAGCCGGTTCCTCGTATATGCCGATGTAATTGTTTTGGGATTTCGACATTTTTTTAGTCCCATCCAGCCCTTCAAGCAGCGGCATCGTGATGGCCACCTGTTTGTCTTTGCCTAACCGCTCCTGGAAATGCCGCCCCATTAAAATGTTGAAGTATTGATCGGTGCCGCCTAATTCAATATCGCTTTCGAGGACGACGGAGTCATAGCCCTGCATCACCGGGTAGAAAAATTCGTGAAGGGCAATTGGATGGCCGAGCGCGGTTCGCTCTTCAAAATCATCCCGCTCCATCAACCGGGCGGTCGTAATTTTACCTGCCAGCTGAATCACTTCTTCAAATGACAGCTTGGCGAGCCACTTGGAGTTGTAATGGAGCTCCACCTGGTCCATGCGAATGACCTGGCCGAACTGTTCAAAGTACGTCTGAGCATTCGCGGCGACTTGTTCGGTTGTGAGTGGCTTTCGGGCGACGGATTTTCCGGTAGGGTCGCCAATTTTTCCGGTGAAGTCGCCAATTAACAGTTGCACCACATGACCGAAGTCCTGAAACTGCTTTAATTTGTTTAATACGACCGTATGGCCTAAATGCACATCCGGCGCCGAAGGATCGAGGCCCAGCTTGATTTTTAACGGGCGGTTGTCGCGCACGGAAGCAGCGATTTTTCGTTCAAGCTCCTCGTGGGGAATAATTTCTTCAATGCCGTGCATGTAAAGGTCCATCTGTTCCTGGACAAGCTCTTGCTGTTGCGGGGTTAATGGCTGGTTATGATTTTGCATGATAGGTCCTCCCAGATAATAAAATATAAAAAACAGCCCTCATCAAGGGACGCGATAGCTCGCGCGGTACCACCCTTGTTGAAGCCTGTCAGCTCTTCCAACTCCCGGATAACGGCCCGGCCGTCCCGCTGCCTAAAAGGCAGGCGGGAAACTCCAAAAATGTACTTCGCTCTATCTATAGGGCCGACTCTCAGCACCGTCGGCTCTCTGTACCTAGGGAGATAGCAGCTACTTCGTTTTCTTCCTCGTCGATGTTCATATTAAAATTGCTGGTCCCGAATGACCCGCCGCAAGTACTGGGCGGTTTGTTGTTGTTCTTCAGCTGAAAGGCTTTGAACGACTTCTGCTTCTTTTTGGTGAAACAGGGGATATAATTCCTCGAGTACGGCCGTGCCCTCCGCCGTAATATACACGTGGGTCAGTCGGCGGTCACGAAGATCCGACTTCCGGTAGCACAAATTTTTTTCTTCCAGGGTGCGGACAATGTTGCTGATGGTGGCGTTTGAGACCCCGGCAGAGACAGCAAGGGCTTTGGTGTCTAACGGCGTATGAATCCAGAGATCATATAAGAGGGAAAACGCCGTCCAGGACAACCGGTATTTTCGGAGCACTTCCTGTTCCATTTTGTTCCGCAGCCCCTGCGCCAGCCGGTACACGTTGGTCACCACCGAGATCGCATCCATATCGAGAAGGGAAAATCCTGTGTCTTCCAACCGCTTCAAGGTGTCATATTCCTCTGGAAGCAGGTCCCCGTGCTGGTCAAAATCGTGCATGAAATGCCCCTTTCCTTTTTAAATGTCAAAATCATTAGCTATGAAATGATTTTAATCAATACAGTGAAAAAATGCAAGAACAAACACTTAAAGGACTTTCATATTCTATTCTTATTAAAAATAGAGAAATAAAAAATGAACATTATTACAGTCCGGCATACGTCATCCTGAGGTAAATAGGAATTTGACGGGCATAGATTCAAGTGTCAACATTCAATTATTCAATTGAATATTGTAAAATGGTTTGCGTACATTGTATTCTACAGAGGCAGCGGTTCAGTTTTATGATGAAAAAGGAGAGGGAACCGTGAGATTTACCAACAAAACAGTCGTTATTACCGGTGAAGGCACAGGGATCGGGAAAGCTACGGCTAAGCGGTTTGTGGAAGAAGCAGCGAAGTTGGTGATTAACGGACGCCGGGAAGAATTATTGAAAGATATCTTCAGCCCCTGCCGGATGATCAGGAAGTGATCGCTTATTGCCGGGGGCAGTTCTGTGGTTTTCTGCGATGGCAGCACACCAAATGAGCCAGCAGGGATGGAAGGCGTATCGTATGGCCGAAGGGATCCATGAATGGCAGAAGTACGCCGAGCGGCAGGCACACTAACATGTAAAAGGTTCATGACTGTTTTTTCTACTGACTATTGCACAGATGAATCATCCTTCTAGTAGTATAAAATCGATGTTATTTCTGGGAGGAAGCAATAAGAAAAACGATACGTATGGAAAAGAGGAAAAAAATATGAAAGAACCGGTTATTATTGTCGGGGCGGGCCTCAGCGGTCTTCGCGCAGCCTCGCTGCTGACGGCACAGGGAGTGCCATGCCGGGTCCTGGAGGCCAGAGACCGAATCGGTGGGCGGGTATTAAGTGTTCCGGTCCCAACCAGCAATGAGGCCGATAGGTACGATCTGGGCCCGACATGGTTTTGGCCGCAGCAGGAGCATGCGATCACAAAATTGGTCCGGGAATTAGGGGTGGAAACATTTGAGCAGCATACCCATGGAGCGATGGTGCTGGAACGCTCGCTTCAGGAACCGCCTGAGCGTGGCATGTTACCGGAGGAGGCGACAGCAACATCCATGCGGTTCACCGGAGGAGTGCAATCCCTCGTGGAAGCTGTGGCAGATACGCTGCCACCTGGAACGATTGAATTGGAAACCCATGTCACCGGAATTCGGTTAGCAAGCGATGATACCGTCCGGCTGGATATCAAAAGTGCGGACGGAAAACTGGAAGAAATGGCAGCGGGCTCTGTCCTTCTAGCTCTGCCGCCGCGGCTGATAGCCGAAACGATCACCTTTTCCCCTTCGCTCCCGGACGATCTCCGGGCCGACCTTTTCAATAAACCAACATGGATGGCTGGGCAGGCGAAGGCGGTGGCTGTCTATGACCGTCCGTTCTGGCGGGAAGCAGGGCTTTCCGGTTTTGCTACGAGCTGGGCTGGGCCGTTACAAGAAATTCATGATGCGTCTCCCGATACCGGTCCTGGGGCGATCTTTGGTTTTTTTGGTATGCCAGCAGCGACACGGCAAGAGCTGGGAGAACATCGTCTGCTCTCCTTAGTCACCGATCAATTAGCCCGGCTTTTTGGGCCGGAGGCTAGGAGCGTGCGCACGATGCTGTACAAGGATTGGGCCCACGAAGAGGCAACCGCAGTGAAAGAGGACGCCCGTCCGCTGCAACATTATCCAGCGTATGGCATGCCGTCGGCTCAGAATGCATGGCAAGAAAAAATTATTTTTGCAGGCACCGAGACTAATGCTTTGTACGGGGGGCATCTGGAAGGAGCCCTGAGGTCAGCCGAGCAGGCGGTGGAAGCCATTACGCACGCGGAGCACAGGTGTTAATCAAGAAGCTGCGTGCTATTCGTAAAAATGAACAAAAAAGCCAGCTGGGCCCA
>NZ_JBQLID010000029.1:0-4361 GCF_056034405.1 Marinococcus sp. LNHM4E3-1
TACTTTCATTTTACACTGGGATACCATGGGTGTTTTTTATTTTTTAGGTGTTGCGCTTAATATTACAATTCAAGATATAATAAGCGAAAACAGGCCAGACGTTTTGATGTTATGATGAATTTGCCCCTTACATAGGCATACGTACGTTATAATATAATAAGTACAGATTCCAATGGATTGTTACGCTGGACAGGAGGAAATACAAATGGAAAAAGAGATAAGCGGTGTCGCATCCCAAATAGCTTCCGATCTTCAGATAAGGGAAAAGCATGTCACAAACATTATACATATGATTGAAGAAGGCAATACGGTTCCTTTCATTGCCCGTTATCGTAAAGAGCAGACCGGTGCCTCGGACGAAATGGTGATCCGGGACGTTCAGCAGTCCTGGAATTACGCAAATCAATTGGCCGAGCGAAAGGAAGAAGTGCTTCGGCTGATTGATAAACAGGAAAAATTAACGCCGGAGTTAAGGCAATCTATCAATGGAGCTGTACAGCTTCAGGAAGTAGAAGATCTGTATCGTCCTTATAAGCAGAAAAGAAGAACGAAGGCGACGGTGGCGAAAGAGAAAGGGCTTGAGCCGTTAGCGGAATGGCTCATGTCGCAGCCAAAAGAAGGTTTACCGGAGGAACAGGCGCGGGCGTATGTGAACGAAGAAGCCGGAGTGATAGATGCCGCAGCGGCACTCGAAGGAGCGAGGCATATTATCTCTGAACAGATTGCCGACGATGCCAGCATCCGCCACAGTGTCCGTGATCTCAGCTACAAGCAGGGCAGACTTCAGTCTGCAGCTAAAGATGAAAGTAAGGATGAACGTGGTATTTACAGCATGTACTACGATCATGAAGAAGCGCTGGCGAAGGCCCCGTCGCACCGAGTGTTAGCCATGAACCGCGGAGAAAGTGAAGGGGTGCTGAAAATCTCCCTCCAGGCACCGGAAGACAGAATTCTTTCGACTATAGAAAAGAAAGTGGTGAAGCGTTTCGGTTCGCCTACTGTTCCGCAGCTGAACGAAGCGATCCAAGACAGCTACAAACGGTTGATTGGCCCGGCAGTCGAGCGGGAGCTTCGAAAAGTCAAAACAGAAGAAGCGGAAACGCAGGCGATTTCTGTCTTCTCCGAAAATCTTCGAAACCTTCTGCTCCAGCCGCCGATGAAGGGGAAAACAGTACTTGGCGTAGATCCGGCATACCGCACCGGCTGTAAGCTGTCGGTCGTAGATGGCAACGGAAGGTTGCTTGAGGTAGGAGTGATCTATCCAGTGCCGCCTAGAAATAAAATAACCGAAGCGAAAAAAGAAGTATTTGCTTTAATTGAAAAATACGATATACAGGTTATAGCTATCGGCAACGGAACGGCTTCAAGGGAAACAGAAGAATTTATTGCCGGGGTGGTCGAGGAAGCGGAAGGAGACGTTTCGTATATTATTGTAAACGAAGCTGGTGCGAGCGTTTATTCTGCTTCGGAGGTTGCCCGTGAGGAATTCCCGGATCTTCAGGTTGAAGAGCGAAGCGCAGCTTCCATCGCAAGAAGACTCCAGGACCCGCTGGCGGAGCTGGTGAAGATAGACCCTAAATCTATTGGGGTGGGGCAGTATCAGCATGACGTCTCGCAGACGAGACTAAATGAGTCACTGACATTTGTCGTGGAGACAGCGGTAAACCAGGTAGGGGTAGATGTGAACAGTGCCTCGAGCAGTCTGCTTCAGTATGTGGCCGGCCTTTCTAAAGCGGTGGCAAACAATGTGATTAAGCAAAGAGAAGAGCTTGAAGGCTTTACAAATCGTAAAGAACTTCAGAAGGTACCGAGACTGGGAGCGAAAACGTATGAGCAGGCAGCTGGCTTTCTGCGGGTGCCAGAGTCTTCGAATCCATTCGACCGTACGGCTATCCACCCGGAAAGTTATCAGACCGCTGAGCGTTTGCTCAGTCACCTGGACCTTGAAGCAGCACAGGCTGGCACAAAAGAAATGAAGGACGTCCTTGAAAACCAGGAGGTGCGCCAGCTTGCTGAAGCTCTTGAAGTAGGCGTCCCTACACTGCAGGATATTATAGAGGATTTAAAAAGACCGAACCGGGATCCCCGTGATACGTTTTCGAAGCCTCTTCTGAAAAAAGGCATCATGACTCTTGATGACCTGGAAAAGGGGATGGAGCTTCAGGGAACGGTCCGCAATGTAGTGGATTTTGGAGCCTTTATTGATGTAGGTGTTAAAGAAGACGGCCTCGTGCATATATCAAAGCTCGCCAACCGTTTTATTAAACACCCGATGGAGGTAGTTTCGGTAGGAGAGATAGTTACGGTGTGGGTGGAAGATATTGATCAAAAACGGGGACGGGTAGCATTGACGATGGTAAACTAAATAGATAATGAAAAAACAGAGGGTGCGCACCCCTCTGTTTTTTTAGGGAGGAAAAAATGACTGACGAAGAATTAACAGCATTGGCGCAGAAAATATCAGTGGAAAAATTTCAAAAGGTGTTTAAACATCGCGTCTCGTTTAATCAAAGGCTGCGGACTACAGGAGGAAGGTATGTGCTTTCCACAGGGAACATCGAAGTAAATCCAAAGTCGATGAACAATTATGGTCATCAGGAAGTGATTGATATTGTAAAACATGAATTGTGCCATTATCATTTACATTTGGAAGGGAAAGGGTACAAACATCAGGACAGGGAATTTCAGGATCTGCTGAAGCAGGTAGGGGGCGTCATGCACTGCAGTTCTTTAGAACAATATCGGTTAAAACAGAAAAAGCGTTATCAGTATGCCTGTGAAAGCTGTCATATTTCTTTTAAAAGAACGAGGCAGCTGGATACAAGAAAATATGTCTGTGCAGCCTGCAGAGGAACATTGAAAAAAATATAGAAAAACCTTGACCAGTGTTTTTTCGATGTGATACATTATAAAAGTCGCTTGAGAGAGGGCGCTTCAAAAAACGGCAAAAAAAGCTGTAAATTCCCTTTTAAAAGCGTATTGACATTACATAATAGATCTTGTAGAATTTTCTTTGTCTCAAAAAAGAAATATTCACATTCCGCAGTAGCTCAGTGGTAGAGCAATCGGCTGTTAACCGATTGGTCGCAGGTTCGAATCCTGCCTGCGGAGCCATTGGAGAAGTACCCAAGTGGCTGAAGGGACTCCCCTGCTAAGGGAGTAGGTCGTGTAAACGGCGCGAGGGTTCAAATCCCTCCTTCTCCGCCATTTACTATGGCCCGTTGGTCAAGTGGTTAAGACACCGCCCTTTCACGGCGGTAACACGGGTTCGAATCCCGTACGGGTCACCAACATGGAGGATTAGCTCAGCTGGGAGAGCACCTGCCTTACAAGCAGGGGGTCGGCAGTTCGATCCTGTCATCCTCCACCATTTTCTTTATACAATTGAGGGCCTGTGGTGTAGCGGTTAACATGCCTGCCTGTCACGCAGGAGATCGCGGGTTCAAATCCCGTCAGGCCCGCCATTTTTTTACCCAATATATTGGGCCATAGCCAAGCGGTAAGGCATCGGGTTTTGGTCCCGTGATGCGCTGGTTCGAATCCAGCTGGCCCAGCCAACAACACGCGGGTGTGGCGGAATCGGCAGACGCGCTAGATTTAGGATCTAGTGTCCTTGTGACGTGGGGGTTCAAGTCCCTTCACCCGCACCATTATAAAATTATCGGTGTATGCGGTCGTGGCGGAATCGGCAGACGCGCTAGGTTGAGGGCCTAGTGGGAGTTTATCCCGTGGAGGTTCAAGTCCTCTCGACCGCACCATAATATGCGCCCGTAGCTCAGTTGGATAGAGCGTCTGACTACGGATCAGAAGGCCAGGGGTTCAAGTCCTCTCGGGCGCACCATTTACTTATTTTTTCAGCAGCATCTGCGGGAAGTAGCTCAGCTTGGTAGAGCACTTGGTTTGGGACCAAGGGGTCGCAGGTTCGAATCCTGTCTTCCCGACCATGTATTTGCGGGTGTAGTTTAGTGGTAAAACCTCAGCCTTCCAAGCTGATGTCGTGGGTTCGATTCCCATCACCCGCTCCATTATTACAAAAAAATTAATTGCTTTAAGTTATTTTTTTGTGCCTGTGGGCCTGTAGCTCAGTTGGTCAGAGCGCACGCCTGATAAGCGTGAGGTCGGTGGTTCAAGTCCACTCAGGCCCACCATTATTTCCATTGACATTTAGTTGATCAAAGGTTATAATTTATGTGTCACTTTAAAAGGTGTTGACAGTTTAAGAGCACCGTGTTAAATTGTTTAAGCTGCTTTTTTGAGCGGCAGATCGTTCTTTGAAAAGGAAAAACAAGCCAGAGCCCCAATCAAAAGCAACACATTTTTAGGGCATTTCGGATGCCACAGCATCAAACTTTTTACGGAGA
>NZ_JBQLID010000030.1:0-3117 GCF_056034405.1 Marinococcus sp. LNHM4E3-1
GGCGGCCGCGTCGAAGAATCAACCGCGTATCGAGTGGTTAAGAAGAAAAGGGCGCACGGTGGATGCCTTGGCACTAGGAGCCGAAGAAGGACGCGACGAACGGCGAAACGCTCCGGGGAGCTGTACGTAAGCTACGATCCGGAGATGTCCGAATGGGGGAACCCGCCTTCCGTCATGGGAAGGCGTCCGGCCGCTGAACACATAGGCGCCGGACGGTAGACCCGGGGAACTGAAACATCTCAGTACCCGGAGGAAGAGAAAGCAAACGCGATTTCCCGAGTAGCGGCGAGCGAAACGGAATCAGCCCAAACCGGGATGCTTGCATCCCGGGGTTGTAGGACCCCCGCACGGCAGGCGGGGAGGATAGGCGAAGCGGCCTGGAAAGGCCCGCCAGAGACGGTAACAGCCCGGTAGCCGACATCCTCCCCCCGCCGGGGGTATCCTGAGTACGACGGGACACGAGAAATCCCGTCGGAAGCTGGGAGGACCATCTCCCAAGGCTAAATACTCCCTAGTGACCGATAGTGAACCAGTACCGTGAGGGAAAGGTGAAAAGCACCCCGGAAGGGGAGTGAAACAGATCCTGAAACCGTGTGCCTACAAGAAGTCGGAGCCCGTTAAGGGGTGACGGCGTGCCTTTTGTAGAATGAACCGGCGAGTTACGCTCGTCTGCAAGGTTAAGCCGCAAAGGCGGAGCCGCAGCGAAAGCGAGTCTGAAGAGGGCGATGCAGTAGGCGGGCGTAGACCCGAAACCAGGTGATCTACCCATGACCAGGGTGAAGGCCAGGTAACACTGGCTGGAGGCCCGAACCCACGCAAGTTGAAAATTGCGGGGATGAGTCGTGGGTAGCGGTGAAATGCCAATCGAACCTGGAGATAGCTGGTTCTCCCCGAAATAGCTTTAGGGCTAGCCTCGGGTATGAGAGTCCTGGAGGTAGAGCACTGATTGGACGAGGGGTCCTTCCCGGATTACCGAATTCAGTCAAACTCCGAATGCCAGCGACTTGCTGCCCGGGAGTCAGACGGCGAGTGCTAAGATCCGTCGTCGAGAGGGAAACAGCCCAGACCACCGGCTAAGGTCCCTAAGTCTGCGTTAAGTGGAAAAGGATGTGGAGTTGCTTAGACAACTAGGATGTTGGCTTAGAAGCAGCCATCATTGAAAGAGTGCGTAATAGCTCACTAGTCGAGTGACTCTGCGCCGACAATGTACCGGGGCTAAACGCAGCACCGAAGCCGTGGACTCTCCCGCATGGGAGAGATGGTAGGGGAGCGTTCCAGGGGCACAGAAGCCGGACCGTGAGGACCGGTGGAGCGCCTGGAAGTGAGAATGCCGGTATGAGTAGCGAAAAGAAGGGTGAGAATCCCTTCCGTCGAAAACCCAAGGTTTCCTGAGGAAGGCTCGTCCGCTCAGGGTTAGTCGGGTCCTAAGCCGAGGCCGAAAGGCGTAGGCGATGGAAAACAGGTTGATATTCCTGTACCACCTCCGTTCCATTTGAGTGATGGGGGGACGCAGGCAGGCACGGCCGCGCGCTGTTGGACATGCGCGTTGAAGCTGGCAAGGCCGGGGGAGCGGCAAATCCCTCCCCCATACGGCCAAGCGGTGACCAGGAGGGCCCTACGGGGCCCGAAGGGCCGGCACCTACCCTGCCAAGAAAAGCCTCTAGCGAGGAACGTGGTGCCCGTACCGTAAACCGACACAGGTAGGTGGGATGAGTATTCTAAGACGCGCGGGAAAACTCTCGTTAAGGAACTCGGCAAAAGGACCCCGTAACTTCGGGAGAAGGGGTGCTCCCCGGGGTGAATAGCCCCAGGGAGCCGCAGTGAAAGGGCCCAAGCGACTGTTTATCAAAAACACAGGTCTCTGCGAAGCCGTAAGGCGAAGTATAGGGGCTGACACCTGCCCGGTGCTGGAAGGTTAAGAGGAGGCGTTATCCCCTTCGGGGGAGAAGCGCCGAATTGAAGCCCCAGTAAACGGCGGCCGTAACTATAACGGTCCTAAGGTAGCGAAATTCCTTGTCGGGTAAGTTCCGACCCGCACGAAAGGTGCAACGACTTGGGCACTGTCTCAACGAGAGACCCGGTGAAATTATAATACCTGTGAAGATGCAGGTTCCCCGCGACAGGACGGAAAGACCCCATGGAGCTTTACTGTAGCTTGACATTGGATGTGGGTACCACTTGTACAGGATAGGTAGGAGCCATCGAATCCGGACCGCCAGGTTCGGAGGAGGCGCTGGTGGGATACTACCCTGGTGGTATCGACATTCTAACCGCAGGCCGTGATCCGGCCTCGGGACCGTGTCAGGTGGGCAGTTTGACTGGGGCGGTCGCCTCCCAAACAGTAACGGAGGCGCCCAATGGTTCCCTCAGAATGGTCGGACATCATTCGCAGAGTGCAAAGGCACAAGGGAGCTTGACTGCGAGACTTACAAGTCGAGCAGGGACGAAAGTCGGGCTTAGTGATCCGGCGGCACCGCATGGAAGGGCCGTCGCTCAACGGATAAAAGCTACCCTGGGGATAACAGGCTAATCTCTCCCAAGAGTTCACATCGACGGGGAGGTTTGGCACCTCGATGTCGGCTCATCGCATCCTGGGGCTGAAGTAGGTCCCAAGGGTTGGGCTGTTCGCCCATTAAAGCGGTACGCGAGCTGGGTTCAGAACGTCGTGAGACAGTTCGGTCCCTATCCGTCGCGGGCGCAGGAAAGGTGAAAGGAGCTGTCCTTAGTACGAGAGGACCGGGATGGACACACCGCTGGTGTACCAGTTGTTCCGCCAGGAGCACTGCTGGGTAGCTACGTGTGGACGGGATAAGTGCTGAAAGCATCTAAGCATGAAGCCCCCCTTAAGATGACCTTTCCCCTCTACGGAGATAAGACCCCTTGGAGATGACGAGGTAGATAGGTCCGGCGTGGACGCATGGCGACATGTGCAGCGGACGGATACTAATCGGTCGAAGTCTTATCCACGCACAGCACGATACGCGGCGGTGGCTGCGGTCTCGGTATTTGGTTGTCAGGGCCCGACGGGCCAGTCCGGTGGCAACAGCGAAGAGGATCCACCCGTTCCCATGCCGAACACGGAAGTTAAGCTCTTCAGCGTTGATGATAGCCGGGGGT
>NZ_JBQLID010000031.1:0-3017 GCF_056034405.1 Marinococcus sp. LNHM4E3-1
TTTTTAGTATACGACCCTTCGGGGCGCTTGCCTACAAAAAAACTGCCGAGAAAGGAGACTTTCTCGACAGCCTGAAACAATACGACGCTTGTGCCGTCATTGATCATCGATTCCCCTTCCACTACTTTCGGGATATCCGAATCACCGAACACATTTTCAAGGATGGCTGTCACGGATACCGGATCGGTCGGTGTCAGTATAGAAGCAATTAAAAATGCCGCTACGAACGATAGACCGACAGCAGGAGCACCTGCAAGATATATAAGCACTGCCATTAAAAAAACGGTGACCATTAGCCCAAGTGTCCCGAGCGTCGCAATCGGCCAGATGTTTTTCTTTAATGAACGTATCGGAAAACTGTAGGCAGATACAAATAATATTGCCGGAAGCAGCAGATCAAAAATAATATCATGATTCAAACCAAGCCTGTTGAAAACGGGAATGAAGGAGAGGCCGAGGCCAATAATCAAAAGCACCATCGGCACTGGAAAATAATTGCTTTTAACATCAAATATATAAACAATCAGTCCGATGGCTAACAGTGTTACGAGTAATGATGCATACAGCAGCAACTTATTCACCTCCTGTAATAATATTGCAGCCAACATCCTTATTTACCCTTTTTGCAATCTGAAAAACTAAAAAACCCTTCCGCATGAATCATACGGAAGAGCTTTCGCCATTTTTCAGTTATCATCTATCCACCGGGACTCGAGTCTCGCAATGTCTCCATCCGCACCTACAATAATCAGAATATCTCCCTCGCTGATATCCACCTCCGGGCGCGGAGAGACGTGGACGTCCTCCCCGCGTTTAATAGCAAGGACATTACATCCATACGTCTCACGTATATCTAAGTCGAGAAGAGATTTCCCGTCAAGCAGCTGGCCGGCTTCCAGTTCTACGATACTGTAATCCTCGGAAAGCTCCAGGTAGTCGAGCACGCTTTTAGATACGATGCTGTGCGCCACTCTTACTCCAATATCGCGTTCCGGATGGATAACCTCATGGGCACCGATGCGCCGCAGTACTTTTTCATGATAATCATTTTGTGCTTTTACTGTAATATGCTTAACACCAATTTCATCCAGCACGATAGTCGTCATAATGCTTGCCTGAATATTGTCGCCGATCGCTACAATGACATTGTCAAAGTTACGGATTCCAAGGCCGCGCAGCGCCTTTTCATCCATGCCGTCCGCAATGACCGCCTGGGCGACGACCTGGGCAAATTCATTGACCCGGTGTTCATTGGAATCAATAGCAAGCACGTCCATTCCTTCGTCGGCCAAAGCGTTGCATATGCTTCCACCGAACCGCCCGAGTCCAATGACTGCAAACTGTTTCTTCATTCCGTTCTCCCCTATTCTTCTCAAGTCCTTCAGCTTTTCTGGCGGACCCCTTCAGTCCTGGCCCTGGAAGCTCAGGTATTCATCGTATCCTGTCCCGGCTTCCAGTTTGCCGGACACATTCCGCCCATCTGCAAAGCCTGGAGTACTCGAAGCACCTCATCTACATCGCGCCCGACGTCGTTGTGATGTATCATCGAATACTGCAGTTCCCCGTCCGGATTAATAATATACAAACCGCGCAGCGCCACTCCTTCTTCTTCAATTAACACGCCGTAGTCCCGGCTCACCCGGTGGTTTGTATCAGCTGCAAGCGGAAACTTCAGCTGCTCGAGCCCGTTCTCTTCCCGCGTCATATTGATCCATGCTTTATGCGAGTGAATGGTATCCGTCGAGACGCCGATAATTTCTGTATCAAGTTCTTCGAACTCGTCATAATGGTCGCTCATTGTTGTAATTTCTGTCGGACAGATGTGGGTGAAATCCATCGGATAGAAAAAGAGCACCGTCCATTTATCTTCCTTCATTATTTGTTCAAGGCTGATCGTGCCAAACGAGGTGTCCGGCATGACGGCATTCATCTCGAAGCGCGGAGCCTGCTTTGCTACCATACGCTTTTCACTCATGCATTCCACTCCTTTAATAATTACGATCCTGCATTCTATCCTTCATTATATGGACCGCCAATTTCAAAGTCAACGAAACGCTCCGCTCCTGTTTTTATGGCGGTTTGATTCATTACTATTGCATATTTTTTGGCACAACCGGTTATGTTATACTAATCAGGTTAAAATGGAAACTACAGGCTGGGGAGTGGTATAAGTTGAATATGGAATCGTTTAATGAAGGAGTTTTCTGGACAGCTGCCATTATTTTAATGGTGCAGCTAATTGGTGTGCTCATCGGCTATATTATAGTACGGGCCATCGGAAGCAAAATCATCCATCGCGCCTTTAACCGCATGGAAAAGCAGCGGAATATGCACCCGGGCAGGGTTAAAACCCTTTCGAAGCTCGCTATAAGCATCTTTACTTACATTTTGTTATTTATCGTAATTACCATTACTTTAGGCTTGTTTGACCTTGATATCGCTCCTCTGATCGCCAGCGCCGGGATCGTCGGGCTTGCGATTGGTTTCGGGGCCCAGGGTCTTGTCAGCGACGTTGTTACCGGCTTTTTTATTCTGCTTGAAAAGCAGATTGACGTCGAAGACTACATTGCGATCGCTGGAATAGATGGAATCGTCGAGGAGGTTGGCCTGCGCACGACTCAGGTGCGTAGCTTTGACGGTACGCTGCACTTCGTCCCAAACCGGGAAATCAGCGTTGTCAGCAATTATTCTCGCGGGAACATGCAGGCCATTGTCGATATCGGCATCGCTTATGAAGAGAATGTGGATAAAGCGATTGCTGTCATTCAGGGAGCCTGCAACCGAGTAGCTGAGGAACAGGGCATTTTTAAGGAAGGCCCTGACGTTGTAGGAGTAAACGCCCTTGGCGCTTCGGAGGTTACGATCCGTATTATTGCCAAAACAGAGAACATGATGCAATGGGCCATGCAGCGAGAGCTGCTGAAGGCCTGCAAAGAAGATCTTGATGCCCATAATATCGAAATTCCTTACCCACACCAGGTGAACGTCAGCAAAGAAGCATAAAGCACAAAAAAGAG
>NZ_JBQLID010000032.1:0-2481 GCF_056034405.1 Marinococcus sp. LNHM4E3-1
TAAGATAGATCAACGTTCACCAATTAAGATAGACCACTTGTTTCGGGAAACAACGTTTGTCTGTACTTCATGCGGATGCTTTCCATTTCTTCCCCAAAGGTAATGATTTCGCTCCGGTGAAGCAGGCGATCTAAGATCGCCGTCGTCAGGGTGAGATCACCTAAGAATTTGCCCCATTCATTTGGCCCTTTGTTTGACGTCAGGATGAAAGCGGCCTTGCCGTAAAGATCGTAAACAAATTGGAAAAACAAATGCGCTTCGTGCGCGTCATACGTCATATACATGACATCATCGATGATGATCAGATCTGATCCAATAATCCGTTTATACCGGGTGTTGGATTTTTTGGTATGTTCCCGTGTTTTTAAGATATACATCAGGTTGGCCATGGAAACAAAAGAGACTTGAAATCCCTGCTCGACGGCATGCACACCTAAGGCGACGGACAGATGCGTTTTGCCTGCACCTGCCGGCCCCATCAGGATTAACGTAAAATCGTCTTCCACCCAATTCAGCTCTTTCAACACGTTGAATTGCTTGTCTCCCAGCGCGTTTTGTTCCTTTAAATCATAAGTATCCAGGGTCTTTATTTCCGGAAACTCGGCCCATTTCATGCGTCGTTCGGTGGTCTTCTGTTCCCGACATTGAAGCTCATACGTCAGAAGTTCATGGGTGAACTCATGATACGTCCAGCCTTTGGCTTCTGCTTTCCGGAGGAGCGCGGGAAGCGCTTTTGCCGTTTCGGCCAACCGTAAGGTTCGGCATTGGTGTTGTAAGGCGTCAAAAGGATGACTCATGTTCTTCGCCCTCCATGCAAGACATTCAAGTAGGTATCGCTTGATCGTTCAGGCGCTTCCCACTCGATGTATGGCTGAGGGAGGGGAACATCTGGGGAGAATGGCGGATGGACCTGCCGGTCCAGGGAATAAGCGATGTCCCGGAAATCATTGCCACTGATTAATCGGAGCCTTTGAATTTCTGTTAGAGCTGCTTCTGCGCTGTTCGGATGGTTCCGGATGGCCTTTTGAATGACCTTCAGTTGATCGACCAAGTGCCGCGGATATTTCTCTGCTAATGCTTCGATCAACCACTGAATACCAGCTTTATTCGAGAAGGCATCTGTCAGCTCATGAATCAAAAGATGGCGCTTCGATTCTCGCTTTCCTCGATGCCGCGGGTCGGCAACGACCACGCCTTTTTTCGAGGAAAGGTTGTGGGTGGCCAACACCGGCCCCATCGGTTTTAAACGAATCAGGAGGGTGCGGCCCTCGATGACCTCGAGGTACGCTTTGTTCAATCTCCCTGGTTGATACGTACCTGACGGTACGCTATACCGGTTTTGCAGGTAACGGATGACATTGTCCTTGTGAATCGTTCTTGTTATACTAGAGGAGAGATGATTCTCAAATAAATAGCTCGTAGAGACTTTTTGTAAGTGTTGCTTTTCCAGGGCGTACACTTCGGAAGGTCTCTTTTTTATATTGTGATGAATTTTATAATTACCTGTGCGCTTTAACCAGGCCAGGCAGGCCTCATTCCACGTCGCCAACTGATCAAACACCCGGTTTTTGCTGAAGTTGTATTTCACAAACTTCACCACTTGTTCGATTTTTCCTTTTGATTCAGGGTCGCTTTTCCGGCAGAGATAAATCTTGAAGCCCCGGGCTGTTTGGTATTTCGTGAATTCCGCCGTTAAAATAAGATCCCCAGCGTTTTCGCTAACGGCGAGTAAAGCATCTTGATCGTAGACCATTTCCTTCGGCATGCCCTCATAATACGCAAAGGCATTTTCGTGACATCTTACGACGTCTGTCGTCCGAAAGGGACGATCCAGCCACTCGACATATTTATAGCGCGAATGGGAGAGGATAAAAGCGATAAAGTACAGACGTTTGCTTTCTCCTGTCTTCCTTTTCACGACCGTTTGGCCGAAATCGACTTGCCCCTGTTGACCTGGTAAGCTCTCAGGAATCGCCGCATAGGCTCGGTGTCGAACATGTTTCGGGATATGATACCTTTCGCGCAGCTCATTCACATAATTGCGAACCGTATTTTCCGAAGCACCTCGGAAATTCATCCGTTCCTCCAACCAATCATATACTTGAGCACCTGTGAGATCTGGATGCTCGTGAAGCCAATCGAGGATAGGATCCCGGAAGGGATCCAGCTTCTTGGACCGGTTACGCAGGGAAACGAGAAAATCCTCAAATTCCTCCGGCGTCATCCCCATATATTCTTTGACGGTATTTCTCGACATGGTCAACTTTTTCGCAATCGAGTTGATGGAAAACCCTTCGGCATGCAGCTTTCGAACTTCTACATATTTCATGAATCGATTCACTCCAATTTCCTCACTTTCAATAAACTAGCGGCAGCTTATTAAAAGTGTGTCATATTTGTATGGAAATGGGTTCATCTTATTGGTGAAAACCTGCTCTACCTTAATTGTGATAAATTGCTCTCTCTAGTTTAGCGTTTACA
>NZ_JBQLID010000033.1:0-1548 GCF_056034405.1 Marinococcus sp. LNHM4E3-1
AAGGGTTCCCTCACCGACTTCGGGTGTTGCAAACTCTCGTGGTGTGACGGGCGGTGTGTACAAGGCCCGGGAACGTATTCACCGCGGCATGCTGATCCGCGATTACTAGCGATTCCGGCTTCATGCAGGCGAGTTGCAGCCTGCAATCCGAACTGAGAATGGCTTTTCTGGATTGGCTCCCCCTCGCGGGTTCGCATCCCGTTGTACCATCCATTGTAGCACGTGTGTAGCCCAGATCATAAGGGGCATGATGATTTGACGTCATCCCCACCTTCCTCCGGTTTGTCACCGGCAGTCACCTTAGAGTGCCCAACTGAATGCTGGCAACTAAGATTAGGGGTTGCGCTCGTTGCGGGACTTAACCCAACATCTCACGACACGAGCTGACGACAACCATGCACCACCTGTCATTCCGTCCCCCGAAGGGGAACCGCCTCTCTCGAGGCGTAGCGGAAGATGTCAAGATCTGGTAAGGTTCTTCGCGTTGCGTCGAATTAAACCACATGCTCCACCGCTTGTGCGGGCCCCCGTCAATTCCTTTGAGTTTCAACCTTGCGGTCGTACTCCCCAGGCGGAGTGCTTAATGCGTTAGCTTCGGCACTACGGGTATCGAAACCCCTAACACCTAGCACTCAGCGTTTACGGCATGGACTACCAGGGTATCTAATCCTGTTTGCTCCCCATGCTTTCGCACCTCAGCGTCAGGTACAGACCAGAGAGTCGCCTTCGCCACTGGTGTTCCTCCACATATCTACGCATTTCACCGCTACACGTGGAATTCCACTCTCCTCTTCTGTCCTCAAGTTTCGCAGTTTCCAATGGCCTTCCACGGTTGAGCCGTGGCCTGTCACATCGGACTGACGAAACCGCCTGCGTGCCCTTTACGCCCAATAATTCCGGACAACGCTTGCCCCCTACGTATTACCGCGGCTGCTGGCACGTAGTTAGCCGGGGCTTTCTGGACAGGTACCGTCAGCACGCCAGCCTGTTCGACTGGCGTGGGTTCTTCCCTGTCAACAGAGCTTTACGATCCGAAAACCTTCATCACTCACGCGGCGTTGCACCGTCAGGCTTTCGCCCATTGCGGATGATTCCCTACTGCTGCCTCCCGTAGGAGTCTGGGCCGTGTCTCAGTCCCAGTGTGGCCGATCACCCTCTCAGGTCGGCTACGCATCGTCGCCTTGGGGAGCCCTTACCTCTCCAACTAGCTAATGCGCCGCGGGCCCATCGGACGGTGCAAGGATCCGAAGATCCCTGCTTTGCCGCTGACCTCAGGCGAGGTCAGGGCGTATTGGGCATTAGCCCCGGTTTCCCGGGGTTATTCCCATCCGTCCGGCAGGTTGCCCACGTGTTACTCACCCGTCCGCCGCTCGTTCCACCGGTTTCCTCCCGAAGGAGTCCGCCGGCTTCCCGCGCTCGACTTGCATGTATTAGGCACGCCGCCAGCGTTCGTCCTGAGCCAGGATCAAACTCTCCGTAAAAAGTTTGATGCTGTGGCATCCGAAATGCCCTAAAAATGTGTTGCTTTTGATTGGGGCTCTGGCTTGT
>NZ_JBQLID010000034.1:0-1519 GCF_056034405.1 Marinococcus sp. LNHM4E3-1
CAGATTGTTGAGAAACAAAATAAAAGCGTCATGTTTGTTCGTGGATCGTTCGATCCACGTTCTTTTTTGGCTGGTGCCTCAAAAATGTTGCCCTCTATGTCGCCTGGTTGGCGAGAACGAGGGCCATTTTTTTCATATTCTGGCAGGTAGCGGTCAGATATGCCTGTTCCTGCACAGACGAGTGTCCTCGGCATCGGGCATACCGAAACGCATGGAGTTCCTTGGCGTCTCCAAAACTGCGTTCCACGGTCTGGGTCCGTAAGTGGTACAATGCTTTCCCGGTGTTCGTCCGTTTCCGGGCGCGGACCCGGTCCTTGAAGTCTTCCCATAAATGCCGGCTCACCACCCGGGACGTCGCCGATGGGGAGAAACAATCCTCCCGCAGCGGGCAGCCCTGGCAGTCCTGGGGGCGGGAACGATAGTGCCGATAGCCGTTCCGGTCCGTCGTGCGATAGGTCAACAGGCAGCCCATCGGGCAGACATACGTTTTTTTCTGCGGGACAAAACGAAATTTGCGTTTCGGCATGTACGGGCCGCTTTTCCCCGGGCGCCGGTATCCCATGACGGCGTAGATGCCCTGCTCCTCGAGTTTTTTGCATAAATACGCGGTGAAGTAGCCGGCGTCGAGCGCCACTGCCTCCACCTGAAAGCCGAATTTGGCCCGTTGGACCTCGAGGCGCTCCAAGTAAGGATCGGCATCATGCACGTTGCCCGGCGTGATATAGGTGTCTGTGATGATGTTATGTTTAGCGTCCACCGTGCGGTGGTCCAGGTAAAAAAACCCCTGTGGCTTGCCATCCCGCATCAAAAAGCCACTATCCGAATCGGTCCGGCTGACCCGGGTCATCGTGGTGGGAGCGGACTTCCCCTCCTTCCGCGGTCCCAATGCTTTTTTCCTTCTGCTTCTCGGTGGGCTTGAACATCTGCTTCCAATTCGTCCAGGTAAACGGGCACTTTGGGCGATTTCGCTTTTCGCAGAAACTTGTTTTTGTTGGCATTGGCTTTCACGTGGGTGGAGTCGGTCAATAAAATCCGCCCGTCGACCAGGCCATGCGCGTCCGCCTGCCGGACGATGGTATCAAAAATGTCCTCGAAGACGGTCGTATCGAGAAATCGGGTCTGCCGGTTCCAGCTGATCGTGGAATGATCCGGAATACGGTCCGTCAATGAGAAACCAAGAAACCACCGGTAAGCCACGTTTGTCTGGAGCTCTTTTTCCAGCTGCCGTTCCGAGCGGATGCCGTAGAAATAGCCAATAAACATCATTTTAAACAAGGTGATCGGCGGAATCGACGGCCGACCGACGGTCGGCGAATAATACGGAGCCAGTTGCTCGTCAATGAACCGGAAATCAATCATCGCATCGATGGTCCGAAGAAAGTGGTCAGCAGGCACGAGGTCTTCCACAGCAACGGTCACTTGATCCAATCGGTGATTTTCGGCTTTGCCAAGCATGGCGATATCGCCCCTTTTCTTTTTAGTATACGACCCTTCGGGGCGCTTGCCTACAAAAAAACTG
>NZ_JBQLID010000035.1:0-1056 GCF_056034405.1 Marinococcus sp. LNHM4E3-1
CTTGAATTGTAATATTAAGCGCAACACCTAAAAAATAAAAAACACCCATGGTATCCCAGTGTAAAATGAAAGTACCACCAAACACTCACACGGAGGGATACCATGAGCTACTCTCATCTTACCATGATCGAACGCGGGCAACTAGAGGCTCTGACGAGCCTCCACTGGTCCACCCGTCGGATTGCGGCTTTTCTGGGCCGGCATCCATCAACCATTTCCCGGGAACGCCGGCGCCAGGCCTCTTCCGTTACGTATCAGGCTCACCGAGCGCAGGAATCCTATCATCAGCGCCGGAAGGCCTGCGGGCGAAAAAGCCAGGCGACGCCCGAACTGCTTCAGGTCATTAGTCATCATCTCTATGCCACCTGGTCGCCCGAACAAATCGCGCGGTATGCCCCGGAGATCACGGTAGGATGCCGGACCATTTACCGATGGCTGTATCAGGGGCTGGTGGTTCAGGGGGACCTGCGATGCCTCCGCCAGAAAGGCAAACGGAAGAAGGCAAGGGAAACCCGAGGCCGCTTTACCATCGGCCGGCGCATCGAAGAACGTCCTGCCGTCGTAGATACCCGGCAAACCTTCGGGCACTGGGAAATGGATACGATCGTGTCCTCACGCGGAAAAAGCAAAGGCTGTTTGGTCACGCTCACCGAACGCAAAAGCCGGTACCTGTTGGCTGTTCCGATGCCGGACCGCCGGTCCGGGACCGTGGCTGCCGCCGTGGAAACGCTGATGGACCAGTATCCCCGCGGTGTCTTCGAAAGCATGACCGTGGATCGGGGCAAGGAGTTTGCCTGCTTTCCCGCCCTCGAAGCCCGGGGCGTGCCCGTTTATTTTGCCGACCCCTACGCCGCCTGGCAGCGGGGGACCAATGAAAATACCAACGGTCTTCTCCGGGAATTTTTCCCGAAGGGCATGGATTTGGCTCGCCTGACCCGGAAGGAAGTCGACTACGTGACCGGACTGATTCAACGTCGCCCCAGAAATTGTTTGCATGGGAAAACCACGGAAGAAGTGTTTCACGAAGAAGTGTTGCGCTTAAATTGACAATCTAAG